>DFKL01000130.1:0-5784 GCA_002373535.1 Prevotellaceae bacterium UBA3646
ATACGCTGTTCGTCGTGATTTTCCAGAAAGTTGAGCATATTGCCCTGTATGTCCTGGACAGCCTGCCAACAACCCGTAATCTCGTGCGTACTGCACATACCTGCAGTAACAGCCCTGAGCCTGTCGTACAGCCCGACCTTGTCATACAGGAAGTCAAAGCCACCACGACGGATATAGTCCCGATACATCGATGGATTGTATACCTCGGCAATAAAGATCATCTCCGGATACCGCACCTTGACACGTGGTATAGCCCATTCCCAAAACTCCACAGGCACCATCTCGGCCATGTCGCAACGGAATCCGTCCACACCCTTCGCCGACCAGTAGAGCAGTATGTCCAGCATCTTGCCGTATGTCGAAGGCCCATAGTTCAACTTGACAGTCTCATACCAGTCGTTCTTACCAGGCCATGCGCTGAACACATCGTTGCCCGTGGCCTTGGCCGGATTCTCATAATACCCGCAATCAGCCGTCGACACTATATTGTCCAAATGCAGAGGCTCACCCAGATAGTAGAAATTGTTCTCCGGGCTATAACTCTGCGAAGGGTCGTCTCCCACACCCAGGTCCTGGCAGTCTGCGGGACAGGCATCACTGTGATACTGGCGCGCCACATGGTTGGGGACAAAATCCTGGATAACCTTCATCCCGGCCCTGTGCGTACGCTCGATGAGCCGCTCGTACTCATGTATGCGGTCAGCAACCTTGACGGCCAGGTCCGGATCCACGTCATAGTAGTCCTTGATGGCATATGGGCTTCCGGCCCTGCCCTTTACTATCACAGGGTTGTCCGCGGCAATGCCGTATCTGGAATAGTCTGTGCAGGTTGCATGCTCTATAATGCCCGTATACCAGACATGCGTCACGCCCAGGTCCCTTATCTCACCGAGCGCCCTCATCGTGAATGCAGACATAGTGCCGCATCCACTCTGCCTCTTGGACCCTGACGGCACAGGACGCTCCACGTCTGCGCCGAACAGCCTGGTAAAAACCTGATAGATGACCATTATGCGTGCTCGACGGTAACGTCCTTGCTAATCTTGCCAATCATACCCGTGAGAGCCTGACCAGGACCACACTCGACAAACTCGGTGGCACCTGCCGCTATCATAGACTGCACCTCCTGAGTCCAGCGCACGCTGGCAGTCAGCTGTGCGATCAGGTTCTTCTTGATTTCATCTGCGTCAGTGTGAGCCTTGCCGTCCACATTCTGGTAGACCGGGCACTTAGGCTCGTGAAACTCGGTGGCCTCTATTGCAGCCTGAAGCTCATCCTTGGCACCCTGCATCAGAGGGCTGTGGAAAGCCCCGCCTACAGGAAGGACCAAAGCCCGGCGGGCACCTGCCTCCAACAACTTGTCACAAGCCTTCTGGACCTTATCCTTGTTGCCACTTATGACAAGCTGTCCGGGACAATTGTAGTTTGCCGGCACTACCACTCCGTCGCCATCGGCACTCACCTCAGCACATATCCTTTCTATCGTCTCGTCGTCCAGGCGCAACACGGCAGCCATGCCACCCGGTTGAGCCTCGCAGCACTTCTGCATAGCCATGGCACGCGAATACACCAGTCTTAGACCATCCTCAAACGTCAAGGCGCCAGCAGCCACAAGGGCACTGAACTCACCAAGTGAATGCCCACCGACCATATCAGGACGGAAGCCGTCACCCATGGCAGCGGCCATGGCAACACTATGCAAAAATACCGCAGGCTGTGTGACTTTGGTCTCCTTCAACGCGTCGGCATCCCCGTTGAACATGATATCCGTAAGGCTGAAACCAAGAATCTCGTCAGCCTTGTCCATCAACTTTCTCGCCGACTCGTCAGACTCGTACAAATCCTTGCCCATACCTGTAAACTGTGCTCCCTGACCGGGAAAAACAAATGCTTTCATAATTAAATCTATTTTTTATTTTTACACTTTTCCAGATACCATCCCGTTTTTGCAAACAAGATTATCCGCGAACAAAGTTAGCATTTTTTTACATCTACGGCAAATTTTCACGACCCTTTACGTGCTTACGTGCATAATTTTGCTATCTTTGCACGAAATCAACAGGAAGTTCACACTATGGACTACGATAAAATAGTGCAGGAATTGGCACAACAGGTTTACGACTCCGTACGGGACAGGTTCACCGCCGAGGATTACGAACGCGTATGTCAGGCCTTCCACCTTGCACGGAAAGCCCACGCCTGCCAGCGACGCAAATCAGGCGAGCCCTACATTATACACCCCATCAGCGTCGCACTGATAGCAGCCAAGGAACTCCGTCTCGATGCCAACAGCGTAATCACGGCATTCCTGCACGACGTAGTGGAGGACACCCCATATACCGTCGAGGACATACGGCGTCAGTTCGGAGACGACGTAGCAGGTCTCGTAGACGTAGTGACCAAGAAGAAGAAGGAGACCTACAACACTACCAAGCAGGTAGACAACTACCAACAGATCCTGGCTTCGCTCCATTACGACATCCGTGCCGTGATGGTCAAGATCAGCGACCGCCTGCACAATATGCGCACCCTGAGCAGCATGCGCCCCGACAAGCAGATGAAGATTGCCGGCGAGACAGACTGCTTCTATGCCCCCCTTGCCAACCGCCTTGGACTGTTCGAGGTCAAGACAGACCTGGAGAACCTCTCCTTCAAATACCGTTGCGAGCTTGAATACGGCGACATCGAGCGTTGGCTGCAGGCAGACGAGGAGCGCGACCGCGAACGCCTCAACCGTTTCTGCAAGAACGTCCACGGCACACTCAAGGACCACGGAATCCAGTGCAACGTCCAGTACTACTTTCGACGCCCGTACAGCATCTGGCGACGCATGCACCAGCAGCATGTCGACTACTTTCACCTGCAAAACCGGTACTACATACGCATCACCTTCTGGGAAGACACGATGGATGATGCACTCACCGACAAAGAGACCTGCCTTAAAATATACAATCTGCTGACACGCGACTTCCGCGAGCGCCCGGGCTCGTTCCAGAACCTTATCGAGCAGCCCAAGGAGAATTCCTACCAATGCATACGCCTCATGCTGCTCGGCGAGCAAGGGATATGGGAAGACGTCCAGATATGCTCGCAAGAGATGGTCACAGCCAGCCAGGTCGGCTGCATGGGCGAGATAGGCAGCAACATAGGCAACTGGGTAAAGCGATTCCGCCGTGTGCTCAAGGACATAGAGCAACTCGGCAACGAGGAATATTTCCTCGAGCATATCTCCAGCAGCCTCTATTACGACGACATCACCGTTTTCTCACCCGATGGCGATGCGATGATCCTACCCAAGGAAAGCACCGTCATCGACTACGCATTCAAGCAAGGCGACCACTGCGGCTCTCACGCACACTATGCACGCGTCAACGGACATCTGTGCAGCGTCAAGACCACACTGCACAACGGCGACTGCATAGAACTCCATACCAGTCCTCAGGCGCACCCGCACAAGGATTGGATCAATCACTGCAAGACCTACGTCGCAAAACGCTATCTGCGTATATTCCTGACCGAGCGTCTGCTCGTCGCCGGAGGCGTCGTACGATGCAACTTGTGCAATCCACTGCCAGGAGGAGAGGTCATAGGCATACGCACCTCCCATGGCGAAGACAACGTGACAGACTATCGCAGCATAATACTGCACCGCCGTTCGTGCCCCGAGGCCATACGCATGGCCAGCAAGCACGGCGACGACGTCGTCAGCGTCAACTATGCCGACGACCCCGATGCCGAGTCCATTGCCATCAATTCACCCACATCAGTCACCATCAACCGCAACGGATACGCATATCCCGTCACCTTGGAGATACGCGGCGTAGACAGATACCACCTGCTCATGGACCTTGTCACGGAGATTGCAGACAACCTCCGTCTCAGCATAGACTCCCTCAACACCCACACACGCGACAACATAGCCACGTGTCGCGTGACATTCATGGTGCACAGCGTCCAGGAGATGGTCATGGCAATAGAGAAAATCAGCCATATAGACGGTATCGACAGCGTCTACCAGGACGAGACAGACCACAACGACAAAACATAACACCTTAAAATACAGACACAAGATACACGAACATGAAAGGAATAGTTCTTGCCGGAGGGAGCGGCACGCGCCTCTACCCCATTACCAAAGGCATATCCAAGCAGCTGATGCCCATATACGACAAGCCTATGGTCTACTACCCCATCAGCGTACTCATGCTGGCAGGCATACGCGACATACTCATCATATCCACCCCATACGACCTGCCGGGGTTCAAGCGTCTGCTTGGCGACGGCTCCGACTACGGCGTCCGTTTCGAATATGCCGAGCAGCCATCTCCTGACGGCCTGGCACAAGCATTCACTATAGGCCGTGACTTCATAGGCAGCGACAGCGTCTGCCTTGTCCTCGGCGACAACATCTTCCAGGGCAACGGCTTCACGCAGATGCTCAGGGAAGCCGTCCGCACTGCCGAACAAGAACACAAGGCAACCGTCTTCGGCTACTGGGTCAACGACCCGGAACGCTATGGCGTGGCAGAGTTCGACCGATACGGCAACTGCCTCTCCATAGAAGAGAAGCCACAGAACCCCAAGTCAAACTACGCAGTAGTCGGACTCTACTTCTACCCCAACCAAGTGGTAGACGTAGCAAGCAACATCAAGCCCTCTGCACGAGGCGAGTACGAGATTACCACCGTCAACCAATGGTTCCTGCGTGACTCCCGGCTCAAGGTGCAGACACTCGGTCGCGGCTTTGCATGGCTCGACACCGGCACACACGACTCCCTGAGCGAAGCATCCACCTACATCGAAGTCCTAGAGAAACGCCAGGGACTGAAGGTAGCCTGCCTGGAAGGCATAGCATACCGCCAAGGCTGGATAACCGAGGAACGCATGCGCCAGCTGGCACAACCGATGCTCAAGAACCAGTACGGCCAGTACCTGCTCAAGGTCATAGACGAAGTAAAACGCTACGGTACAGGCGAACCAGCATAGACACAACTACACATACACACAATCCCAATGGAATTTATCAAGACAGATATAGAAGGACCTCTCATCATCCAGCCCAAAGTCTTTGGCGACTCTCGAGGCTATTTCATGGAAAGTTTCTCACAACGCGAATTCGACGAAAAAGTAGCGATACCACAATACGGGCACCCCGTCATATTCGTACAGGACAACGAATCCATGTCCACCTACGGAGTAATGCGCGGTCTGCATTTCCAACGACCGCCATTCACACAGAGCAAGATAGTACGCTGCGTGCAAGGCAGCGTACTGGACGTCGCCGTAGACATCCGCCGCGGCTCCCCCACATACGGTCGCCACGTCGCAGTCCTGCTCACCCAGGACAACCACCTCCAGTTCTTCGTTCCCAAAGGCTTTGCTCACGGATTTGCCGTTCTCAGCGACACAGCCCTTTTCCAATATAAATGCGACCAGTTCTACCACCCCGAGTCAGACGACGGCATATCCATCTTGGACACCACGCTGGGCATAGACTGGCAGATTCCCGTAGAAAAAGCCATCCTGTCGGACAAAGACACCAGACACGCCACATTAGACAAATTCAACACCCCATTCGACATCAACACAGACCTATACGCACAATGAAGAATATCGTCATCACCGGCGGCGCCGGCTTCATCGGCTCACACGTAGTCCGCTTGTTCGTCAATAAGTATCCGGAATACAACATCATCAACCTCGACAAGCTCACCTACGCAGGCAACCTCGCCAACCTCAAGGACATAGAGGACAAGCCTAACTACAAGTTCGTCAAGATGGACA
>DFKL01000130.1:5838-6044 GCA_002373535.1 Prevotellaceae bacterium UBA3646
GGACATCTGCGACTTCGACGCCTTCCTCAGGCTCATGCAGGCAGAGCACGTCGACGGCATCATACACCTTGCCGCAGAGTCTCACGTGGACCGCTCCATCAAGGACCCCTTCACCTTCGCACGCACCAACGTCATGGGCACATTGTCACTGCTCCAGGCTGCCAAGCTATACTGGGAGTCACTGCCAGAGAAGTACGAGGGCAAGC
>DFKL01000056.1 GCA_002373535.1 Prevotellaceae bacterium UBA3646
GAATTTCAAGGGTGAGGACTCGTATAGGGTTACTGCAAGCCTGCTGACGCCTGACAAAGAGGAGGTCAAGGCTGAGCTGACACATCGTTTTGCGACAAAGGGTGAGGCTGAGGCATTCCTGGAGACCTGCAAGGGTGCGGACCTGAGCGTCGGCGAGATTGTGAGCAAGCCTGCGAAGCGTGTTCCTGCTCCGCCGTTCACGACAAGCACGTTGCAACAGGAGGCTGCGCACAAGCTGGGGCTGAGCGTGGCACAGACGATGATGATTGCGCAGCGCCTGTACGAAAGTGGTCTTATCACCTACATGCGTACCGACAGCGTGAACCTGTCCAGCCTGTGTCTGGGGGCGAGCAAGAAGCATATTGCCGAAAGCATGGGCAAGGAATATGTGAAGACGCGTAACTACCATACTTCCAGCAAGGGTGCACAGGAGGCTCACGAGGCTATACGCCCGACATCCATGGACAGGGTCAAGATTCAGGGAACAAGCCAGGAGCGCAGGCTGTACGAACTGATATGGAAGCGTACGATTGCGAGCCAGATGGCTGACGCGCAGATGGAGCGCACGTCCGTGACCATAGTAAACAGCAGCAGCAAGGGCGAGAAATATAACTTCGTCGCTACGGGAGAGGTGGTCAAGTTTGACGGTTTCCTAAAGGTCTACCAGAGTTCCAATGACAATGAAAATCCCGATGAAAACAGCAACAACCGCATATTGCCGCCCATGTCGGAGGGACAGAGTCTGAGGGTGGTTGAAATAGTTGCGACTCAACGCTTTGCACAACATCCTACACGATATAACGAGGCTTCGCTGGTAAAGAAGCTGGAGGAACTGGGCATCGGACGTCCGTCTACATACGCGACGACTATTACTACGATTCAGGACCGTGAATATGTGCAGAAGGGGGACAAGGCGGGTGAAAACGTGAAATATTGCACGCTGACCCTGAATGGCGACGAGATAAGGGAGGAGGAGAAGAGTATCACCATAGGTGCCGAGCGCGGCAAGCTGTTGCCTACCGATACGGGTATCGTGGTTAATGATTTCCTGGAAGACAACTTTCCGGAAATAATGGATTACAACTTCACTGCAGACGTTGAAAAGGAATTTGACGACATTGCCGAGGGAAAGGCTGAATGGACCAAGGTCATCAAGGATTTCTACAAGGATTTCGAGCCCAAGGTGGAGCAGAGCATGAACACGCACAATGCTCATCGCGTAGGCGAGCGTGTGTTGGGTAGCGATCCTAAGACTGGTGAGCCTGTTACCGTTAAAATCGGGCGTTTTGGACCTGTGGTACAGATAGGCAGCTCTGAGAATGAGCAGAAACCGCGTTTTGCCCAGCTGAAGGCCGGACAGAGCCTGGAGACGATTACCCTGAAAGAGGCTTTGGAACTGTTCCGCCTGCCGCGCGAGCTGGGAGAGTTTGACGGAAGCATCGTAAAGATAGGAGCCGGCAAATATGGTCCGTATATCAATATCGGCAAGATGTACATCAGCATCCCGAAGGAAATGGATCCGATGAAGATCTCCCTGGAGAAAGCCGTGCAGATGATCCTGCAGCAACGTCTGGAAGAGGCCAAGAAGCACTTGAAGTCCTTCCCTGAGGACAAGGACCTGGAGGTCTTGGACGGTCGCTATGGCCCATATATCGTGTATAAGAAGGCTAACTATAAGCTGCCGAAGGCGAAGCAAGAGCATGCCGACGAGCTGACATACGAGGAATGTATGGAAATCGTAAACAACTCTACTGCTACTACAACCAAAAGGAAGAAGAGGTAACAATAGGTGAAAAGCATAATTCTGCTTGGCTATATGGGTGCCGGCAAGACTACCATAGGTCATGCCTTGGCCAAGGAACTGGGATGCCGGTTCTACGATCTGGACTGGTACATAGAGATGCGCTTCAGGAAGAAGATTCCTGAAATTTTCCAGGAACGTGGCGAAGAGGGATTCCGCGAGATTGAGCATAACATGCTGCACGAGGTTGCCGAATTCGAGAATATCGTGCTCAGTTGTGGCGGCGGAACTCCGTGTTTCTACGACAACATGGAATACATGAACTCTATCTGCACGACGATTTACCTGAAAGCCAGTCCGGAGGTTCTTGCTGCCCACCTGAAGATGGGCAAGGTAATACGGCCTCTGATTCAGGGCAAATCGCCAGAGGAACTGACAACATTCATACGGGAGTCGCTGAAAGAGCGTGAACCTTTTTACCTGAAAGCGAAATACATATTGGACATTGACCTGCTTGAAACCAGGGAGAAAGTCGGTGAAAGCGTCAGATTGCTGAGAGAAAAGACTGGTATATAATTTAAATTTCCTCAAAGAATTCGTATGAAGAAATGGCGAATCGAAGACTCGGAAGAGCTCTACAACATCAAGGGATGGGGTGTAAACTTTTTTGGAATCAACGACAAAGGCCATGCTTATGTAGAGCCAAAGAAGAACGGAGTGCAGATAGACCTGAAGGATGTGGTGGACCACCTGGAGTCCCGGCATGTATCGGCACCTATGCTACTACGCTTTCCGGACATCCTTGACAGCCGCATACAAAAGACCGATGCCTGCTTCCGCAAGGCGGGCAAGGAATATGACTATCAAGGTGAGCACTTCATCATCTACCCTGTAAAGGTTAACCAGATGCGCCCTGTCGTCGAAGAAATCATTTCGCACGGGAAACGCTACAACCTGGGGCTGGAGGCTGGCTCAAAGCCTGAGCTGCATGCCGTCCTGGCGACAAACATGGACAGTGACAGCCTGATTATCTGCAATGGCCATAAGGACCAGAACTTCATAGAGATGGCCCTGTTGGCGCAAAAGATGGGGAAGAGAATCTACCTGGTAGTGGAGAAACTCCCTGAACTGAAAATAATTGCCGAGGCTGCTGCCAAGCTGGAAGTAAAGCCTAACCTGGGTGTGCGTATAAAGCTGGCTTCGAGCGGAAGCGGAAAATGGAGCGAGAGCGGAGGTGACGCGAGCAAGTTCGGTCTGAACAGTACGGAGCTGCTGACTGCCCTGCAGACTCTGGAGGAGATGGGACTGAAAGACTGCCTGCGCTTCATACACTTCCACATAGGAAGCCAGATTACCAAGATACGCCGCATCAGTACTGCATTGAAAGAGGCTGCACAATTCTACGTCCAGCTGCACCGTATGGGATTCAACATCGAGTTTGTGGATTGTGGCGGAGGATTGGGCGTAGACTATGACGGAACACGAAGCAGCAATAGTGAGAGCAGCGTCAACTACAGCATCCAGGAATATGTAAACGACTGTGTATATACGTTTGTAGAAGCATCTAACAACAACGGCATCCCACACCCGAACATCATCACGGAGGGGGGCAGGAGCCTGACGGCGCATCATTCCGTACTGATAATTGATGTGATGGAAAGCGTTACGGCACCGCAGATGCCTGAGGACTTCCAGCCTGGAGAGGATGACCACAAATTGGTCCATGACCTTACGGAGATATGGGACAAGCTGTCCAGTCGCTCTATGTTGGAGGACTGGCACGATGCCGAGGACATACGAGAGGAGGCCCTGGACTTGTTCCGTCACGGAATAATAGACCTGAAGACTCGCGCACAGATTGAGTCACTGTACTGGGCAATAAGTCACGAAGTCGCTGAACTGGCTCATCACCAGAAGCATGTCCCGGACGAACTGCGCAAACTGGACAAGCAGATGGCTGACAAGTATTTCTGCAACTTCAGTCTCTTCCAGAGCATGCCTGACTCGTGGGGAATAGACCAGTTGTTCCCCATCATGCCGATAGCACGTCTGGAAGAACAGCCCACACGCAGCGCAACCCTGCAGGACATCACCTGTGACAGCGACGGAAAGATAAGTGCATACGTAAACGGAGGACAGCAGACGAGCTATATCCCGCTACACAGGATCAAGCATGGCGAGCATTACTATATCGGTGTATTCCTGATTGGAGCATATCAGGAAATACTTGGCAACATGCACAATTTGTTCGGTGACACAAATGCCGTACACATATCGCTGGACGACAACCAGGAAAACGGCTATTGCATAGACAAGGTAATCGACGGGGAGACGGTGGCTGACGTGTTGGAGTATGTACAGTACGAACCAAAGAAACTGGTACGCCGTCTGGAGATATGGGTAAGCCGTGCCATAAAAGACGGTAAGATAACCGAAGCCGAGGGAAAGGAATTCATAAGTAACTACAGGGCAGGATTGTACGGCTACACTTATCTGGAATAGGACTCACACCGCACTTGTGCCTGCCATTAAGTGCCTTTTATGCCATGAAACAGGAAATCAACATCATAAAAGTGGGCGGAGCCGTCGTCGAGGATGCGGAGTCGCTTGCAACCGTACTTGACCAGTTTGCCGACGTACATGGGCATAAAGTCCTGGTACATGGCGGAGGCAGGGAGGCGACAAGAATAGCAGCATCACTGGGAATAGAGAGCAGGATGGTCAATGGCCGGCGTATTACAGACCAAGACATGCTGCGCATAGTTACGATGGTATACGGGGGACTGGTAAACAAGACCGTCGTTGCCAAGCTGCAGGCTCTTGGTATCAACGCAATAGGCCTTACTGGAGCAGACATGGATATAATACGCAGCCACAGGCGTCCACTGAAGGAGGTTTCCATGGACGACGGCCACACAGAAATGGTTGACTTTGGGTACGTGGGTGACGTGGACACGGCGGACGGCAAGGCTCTGTCAGACATCGTGGAAAGTAACATCGTACCCGTCGTAGCTCCGCTCACACACGACGGACGGGGAACTATACTCAACACAAATGCTGATACGATAGCATCTGCGGTCGCACGGGCACTTGCTCCGTTTTACCGAGTCACTCTCACGTATTGTTTCGAAATGCCTGGGGTCATGAGGGACCCGGAAGACAAGGATTCCGTAATCCGTAAAATAACGAGGGAATCGTATGCCATGCTGAAAGCGGACAACGTAGTATCCGGCGGAATGATACCTAAGCTGGACAATGCCTTTGAGGCTATCTCGCAGGGTGTATCCCGTGTCGTAATCACTCATTTCAACGATATAGCTGCAAGAAACGGAACCACGATTCTCTGATGGAAAACATATTCAAGAACGAAATCCTGCCTCTGAGGGACAGACTATTCAGACTGGCACTGAGTATTACGCTCAACCGCCAGGAGGCTGAGGATGTGGTGCAGGATACTCTCTTGAAGATGTGGTCCATGCGTGACCAGTGGAAGACGGTCTGTTCCCTGGAGGCCATGGCTGTCACCATATGCCGCAACATGGCACTGGACTGTACAAGAAAGGCAGGCAGAGACAACCTGACTATAGATATCGACAGAGACAGCCCACGTGCCGACACTGACCCTTCGGTGCAACTGGAACATAAAGAAAGGCTGGGCATGGTACGTGCCGCTATGGACCAGCTTCCAGAAATACAGCGCACGATAATGTTACTGCGCGAGAGCGAGGGACAGAGCTATGCCGGGATAGCAGAGGAACTGGGAATAACCGAGACTCAGGTCCGGGTATACCTGCACAGGGCAAGACAAAAAATAAAAAAAAGCATATCAGGACTGTAACTTTTTACGTTCCTGTCCGTCTAACCTTATGGAACGAGAAGAAAAATCATGGATTACAAGTACATAGAACAACTGTTGGAACACTATTGGGAATGTAAGACTACAATCCAGGAGGAGCAGATACTGCGTGCATTCTTCTCGCAGGACGACATTCCTGAATCGCTGGCAAGGTATCGTGAAGTATTTGTCTCGATCAACGACATGGCCTGCGAGCACTTGGACGAGGACTTTGACCGGAGAATCCTGTCGATGACGACAGAAAAAGAGAAGCAAGGGACTGCAAGACACATTACCCTGTACCACAGAATGCGTCCATTGTACCGGGCAGCTGCCATGGTAGCCGTAATCCTGACCATAGGAATGGCGGCACAGCGCAGTTTCGTCGACGACAGTCAGGAGCCTGCACAAATGCGGGCCCAGCAAGCCATAGAAGATCCTGACTCGGAATACACCCTGATGCCTGACGGCATGGAGAATACGTCGGCAGAGGTTTCAGGAACAGGACAGGATTCCCTGAGCCACCATTCCGTAAAATGAAAACATTTATGCTTTTTTAATACCTAAGACAATCAGTGTTGAGAAAAGGGTAGCCGTGAGGTTACCCTTTCTTGTCTCCAGTACATGTTAAATTGAAAAAGCATCGTCATATTTAACGGCTTTGCTTGGGACTTTTGTCTAATATTAGTATCTTTGTCATGCTCAATTACGATAAAATCAAACTGACAAATAAATTATGAAGAATCTATTGACCCTTTTTGCGGCAGCACTCGCAATACACGGAACGCTGTCTGCCGACAACCTGAAAGGTTTCCACTATGGGAGAGAAAAAGCGCCGTCAGGCAAAGAATGGGAGAGTCCCAGCGACCTGTCGCTAAACAAGGAGCAGCCTTGTGCGTGGATGTTCCACTTTGACAGCGAAGCCAATGCAAAACAGGTATTGCCCGAGAAAAGTCCTTACTGGCAAAGCCTGGACGGCACATGGAAATTCCACTGGGTCAAGACTCCAGAGGAACGCCCCGTAGATTTCTACCAAGTCAATTACGACGTCACACGATGGGATGACATAACGGTTCCGGGATGCTGGAACGTACAAGGGCTGCAAAAAGACGGCAAGATGAAGTGGGGTGCCCCGATATATGTGAACCAACCCGTAATATTTGAGCATACAGTGGCCGTCGGCGACTGGAAAGGCGGAGTGATGCGCGAGCCCAAGAACCACAACCGGTACACATACCACTTTCGCAACGAAGTTGGCTCGTACCGCCGCAGCTTTTCCGTACCTGCCACGTGGAAGGGCCGAAGGATATATATCAATTTTGACGGAGTCGACAGTTTCTTCTACCTGTGGATCAACGGCACTTACGTGGGCTATAGCAAAAACAGCCGAAATACAGCACAGTTTGACATAACGCCTTACCTGAACAAAAAGGGGCAGAACGTGGTCGCTGTCGAGGTATACCGCAACAGCGACGGCAGTTTCCTTGAAGCCCAGGACATGTTCCGCCTTCCGGGAATCTTCCGCAGCACGTACCTGACAAGCGTGCCGAAGGTAAGCATACGCGACCTGGCTGTACGCACACAGAGTTTCCAGAATGGCAAGGCCGTAATGACGGTAGATGCTGAGTTGGCAGGTACTGCCAAGCCTGAAAAATACAAACTGGAATACAAAGTCCTGCCAGTAAAGCTTTACAGCGACGAGACAGGAGCTGCCGTCGTAACCAAGACGACGGCGCTGTTGAACGACAAGTTCGAGATAAGCAATGCACATGGATGGAATGCTGAAGAACCATGGCGCTACATGCTGATCGCCAGCCTCAAGGACAAGTCTGGCAAGACGATTGACATGACAAGCACATTCTTCGGTGTATGCAAGGTGGAGATACGTGAGACGGCTGCCAAGGACGACGAGTTCGGACTGGCAGGACGTTACTTCTACGTAAACGGAAAGCCGGTGAAGCTAAAAGGCGTAAACCGTCACGAGAACAATCCGGCCACCGGCCATGCCATAACCCGAAGCCAGATGCTGAAGGAAGTGTTCCTGATGAAGCAGGCCAACATCAACCACGTCCGCATGTCCCACTACAGCAATGACCCGTACATGTACTACCTGTGCGACAAGTATGGCATATACCTTGAAGACGAAAGCAACATCGAGTCACACGAATACTACTATGGCGAAGCCTCGCTAAGCCATGTCCCTGAGTTTGAGAATGCTCACATCGCCCGCAACATGGAAATGGTCCGGGCACACATCAACGCCCCGTCCATAGTCATCTGGTCACTGGGCAACGAGGCCGGTCCCGGCAACAACTTCGTCAAGGCATACCAGGCCGTCAAGGCCTTTGACACCACACGTCCCATCCAATACGAGCGCAACAACAGCATCGTCGACATGGGCTCGAACCAATATCCGTCAGTAGACTGGGTAAGATATGCCGTAAAGGGTACCGACAAAGGTATCAAATATCCATTCCACATTTCGGAATATGCCCACTCCATGGGCAACAGCATGGGTAACCTGATAGATTACTGGAATGCCATTGAAAGCACCAACTACTTCTGCGGTGGTGCCATCTGGGACTGGTGTGACCAGGCTATCGACACATATAAGGCTGACGGGACTAAGTACCTGGGCTACGGAGGCGATCACAACGAATGGCCCAACGACGGCATGTTCTGCATGAACGGCATCATGCTGCCAGACCTGAGCCCGAAACCACAGTACTATGAGGTCAAGAAAGTATACCAGAACGTGGGAGTGAAAGCCGTAGACCTCGGCAAGGGACTCATTGAAATCTTCAACAAGAACTATTTCACCTCGTTGTCCGGGTACGATATAGCATGGACGCTGACAGAAGACGGCAAGGCAATACAGCATGGCCAGATTATACCGGCAAGCACCATAGGTCCGCGAGAGAAACAGACCTGCCAGGTACCTGTGGGAACATGGAACCTGAGACCTGAATGTGAATACCATCTGAACATAGCGTTCCTGCTGGCGAAGGACATGCCGTGGGCACGGAAAGGCTACGAACAGATGAACGAGCAGCTCTACGTCAAGAAACCTGAAGCTTATGCCACAGCTGCAGCACAGGCTAATGACAAGGATGACAAGATAATGTGTGCTGAGGGTGACGGCAAGCTAACCTTCACAGGAAAGGACTTTTCCCTCGGGATAAGCACAAAGACCGGTGCCATCACATCACTGACATACGGCAAGTGCCAAGTATTCGGCCAGACTGGCACGTACGGTCCACGTCTGGACGCATACCGCGCTCCTGTAGACAATGACAACTGGGCATGGACGGCATGGAACAACGCCGGGCTTGCTGACCTCACTCATAGCGTAGAAAATTACACCACACAGAAGCGCAGCGACGGAGCTCACGTGGTAGCACTGACAGTACAAAGCAAGGGTAAGAACAACTTCATGTTCACGACCAGCCAGATATACACCATATATACAGACGGCACCATCGAACTGGAAAGCAGCATCATAAGCAGCGATCCGGCAATAGCTCTGCCACGCCTGGGCTATGTAATGAAGCTTGACAAGACTTATGACCGCTACACATATTACGGCCGAGGCCCGCTAAACAACTACAACGACCGCCGTACAGGCTCGTTCGTAGGCCTCTACAGAAGCAGCGTAGCCGACCAGTTCGTACAGTTCCCTAAGCCACAGAGCATGGGCAATCGCGAAGCCGTACGCTGGTGCAGCCTGCAAGACAAACTGGGCTACGGTATACAATTCGTCTGCGCCACAGATACCATGTCGGCCTCTTGCCTGCCATATAGCGCACAGCAGATGCGCGATGCGAAGCACCCATGCGACCTGCCGGAAAGCGACGGCACATACCTGCATATAGACCTTAAGGTCAACGGTCTCGGAGGAAACAGCTGCGGCCAAGGAGGTCCCCTCGAGGCTGACCGGGTAAAGGGAGCAGAGCATCAGTTCGGATTCATTATCCGACCTGTAGGTCCTGCCACCGACCTGAGTGTCAATGCAAAAGTCGGCGCCAGCGGCGAGATGCCAATAAGTATATCACGTGACCGGGTTGGCAACGTCAATATTACGACAGCTGCCAGCGGTGCCACTCTCATGTATCAGGTAAAGGGCCAGCCTGCAAGGCAATACTCCAGCCGGTTCAACCTGAAGGACGGCGGGACCGTAGTTGCATGGAACAAGCAAAATCCTGCCCTAAAGACAACGATGGCTTTTGACAAGATAGAAAACATCCCCGTACAGGTCATCTTTGCCAGCAGCCAGGAAACAGGCGAGGAGGCAAGCCGCATGACAGACGGAAACCCGTCAACCATCTGGCACACCATGTATAGTGTCACCGTGGCCAGCTACCCGCACTGGGTAGACTTTGACTGTGCCGAGAAGAAGACTATCAAAGGCTTCACCTACCTGCCTCGTCAGGACGGCCCGAACGGCAATATCAAAGACTACGAGATTCTCGTCAGCCAAGACGGCAAGAACTGGGGCAGCACCATCTTCAGCGGCACGTTTGCCAACAACATGAAAGAAAAGAAAGTTATGCTCCCCAAGCCTGTCAAGGCCAGATTCCTCCGCTTCAAGGCTCTGTCCAGCCAAAACGGCCAAGACTTTGCCAGCGGTGCAGAATTTACCATAATAGCAGAATAATGCTACACCGTCACCTATAACCAACCATCTGTCGCTACCAAGAACGCGACAGATGGTTTCTTTTGAATCCTACACAACGTCATACCAAGACACGATGCATAGAAAAGCCCAACTGCTACTCTTCCTGGCAACGCTCCTGGCAAGCCTTGCCAGCTGTAACAGACAGACACCTGACATGAAGCTGCTCGAAGTAACAGGCCCTGTCAGACAAGTCATCACACAGTCCTACGTCAGCGACCACAATGGACGTATGCTCCAAGACACTATGAGCTGGAACAAACGACGGATGGAATTTGACAGAGACGGTGAACTGATACGAGGCACATACTACATAGACGAAGGAGACACTACCTCCATACGTATCTACCGGGACATCAAGGGCAAGATCATACTGATACAGAAATACGATCCTCTGTGCCACCGCTGGTTTGACACCCATATCTGCTACAATGACGACGGCATGGTCGCAGAATACGATCAGGAAAGCATTGACGGCGAGAGCCACTACACATGCACCTACAACGCCAAAGGCCAGCTTATGGAGGAAAAGGAGGTAGTCACCAGAGGTGAGCCATACCAGGCCATCACACGCTATCGTATTACCGAGGAAGACCAATACGGAAACTGGACACGTGCCACAGCTCGTACAGACTATGACATCAGCGGCGAGAAAACTACCGAATATCGTGTAGATTTGCGCCAGATTACCTACTACTGAACCGTGAATCCTACCACTCAACGCATAATCGCCATGGGCGAGACCGTGATGGACATACTGTTTCGCCACGACACTGTCCAAGGTACCTGTCAGCCGTTTTCAGCCACACCGGGCGGCAGTTCGTTCAATTCGATCATATCCGTTGGCCGTGCCGGCATACCATGCGCATTTATCGGCTATGCTGGTAACGATCGCATAGGACAACAGACACTTGACTATCTCAGGCAGAATCACGTCCAGACAGACTGGTTCCGCCTGTACGATGGTATGAGAAGTTCATTGGCATTAGCCTTTCTTGACAGTAACGGCGATGCCGAATACAATTTCTACAAGGACATCCCACATTTACAAAACAACTGGCCCCTACCCGACTTCACACCTTCCGACACATTGCTGTTCGGCTCATACTACGCAATATGCAATGGAATGCGGCAACAGGTCGAAACCGTTGTCCAGAATGCCTCCCAGGCAGGTGCTACCATATATTACGACATCAATTTCCGTCGCACGCATATAAACGAGCTGGAAGCACTGCTGCCCGTCATACAGTGGAACATGCAACACAGCAGCATCGTGCGCGGCAGTGCTGATGACTTTGACATAATGTTCGGCACGCGCGATGCCGACCAGATATACACAGACTACATCCGCCCGTATTGCCAGACATTCATCTATACGAGCGGAGCTGGCAAGATATTATGCTACGCCAATGGCAGATGCATGGACTTCCACGCACAAGCCATTCCTCCGCATCAGGTCGTCAGCACGGTAGGTGCAGGCGACAACTTCAATGCCGGTATCATCTGCCAGTTAATACGGAACAAGATCTGCAAAGCAGACATTCCCACACTCGGCACCAGCGACTACGCCAGCCTCATCCACACTGGCATTCACTTTGCCAGCACAGTATGCAGGCTTCCCGGCAACAACGTCCCTGAGGGATTCAAATACTGAAAATACCCGAGATAGTCCAGACGTACACACGTCAGTTATTGACCTCGTTTGCCAGCGTCAGCGACAGCACGCCGCCCATTTCGTGGATACGGCCGAACAGTCCGACAAAATCTGTATCGTCACTGCTGCGTACCATAAAGTTAAACGTAGTAACGCCTGCCGTATAGTCATAGCGCACCAGTTCATCACTTATATGTACGTGATACTTTCTGAATACATCCCTGTACTTTCCTGCATCGCGTACGATACAGTCAAGCTTCAGACGCACAATCTTCTGCTCGGCGTTTTTCAGCAGCCTCTTCTCCCACAGTTCGAACAGCCTGAGTACAATCAGTACCAGCACTCCGGCAATCACTGCCACCAGGTACATCCCAGCACCCACCGCCAGTCCCAGACATGCCGTCATCCAGATGCCTGCCGCCGTGGTCAATCCGCGCACAGAGCCCTTGCTTTGTATTATAGCCCCGGCTCCCAGGAAACCTATACCGGAGATTACCTGTGCCGCAATACGTCCCGGATCACCGTTCTTGAGCCCTAAGTATTCCTCTGGAATATAAATCGACACAATCATCGCCAGAGTAGCTCCCATACATATCAAGGCAAAAGTCCGCATCCCTGCTATCTGTCCTTTCTGCCTGCGCTCCAGACCTACCAGGGCTCCCAATACCAGCCCCAGCAACAACTTGAAAACCGAATTCACAGGGTTCACCCCCGTAGCATACAACATCTCAATAATATAATCCATACCGCAAATATATACAAAATAGAAGCAAAACGAACATACGTAGACAAAATAATCATAATCAGACTGTATCTGACCAGATGACAAGTGGGCACCGGAATCCGGTGCCCACTTCGTATCGTCTTGTATTTCCGTTCCTTCCTCAGTCTGCCAGCTTGGCCGAGATAAACTCTCGGTTCAGGCGGGCAATATTGCTGATAGACTCACACTTAGGACAGACAGCCTCGCAGGCCCGTGTGTTGGTACAGTTGCCGAATCCCAGTTCGTCCATCTTGGCAACCATGGCCTTGGCACGCCTTGCAGCCTCTACCTTGCCTTGTGGCAGGAGAGCCAGCTGGCTTACCTTGGAACTGACAAAAAGCATGGCAGAGCCATTCTTACATGCTGCGACACATGCACCGCAGCCGATACATGTCGCACAGTCCATGGCCTCGTCGGCAACATCCTTTGGAATAAGGATGGCATTGGCATCCT
>DFKL01000027.1 GCA_002373535.1 Prevotellaceae bacterium UBA3646
GCACCGGCACCGACGGTCTGGCACGTCCACAGGGCACAGACATCAGCGCCTACGAGCTCAACTGATCAGTAGGACGTCTGTTCAACTGGCAATTAGCCGGACGGCAGTTCTACCGAGACAACACGGTTCCGTCAAGGAACACGGCAAACCTACAGAGGCTGGAAGCAAAGTGACTTCCAGCCTTTTTTGTTCTTCAGCTTTTTTGCCACTTTCCAGGAACGTTAATTTTGTGTTAAATCGGGTCACTCCTTGCGTAGATATTATAATAATGTAATACATTTGCAGTGTACTATTTTACTATTACACTATGATAAGTATTCAGGACATCAGTTTTGGCTATAGGCCAAACACAAACGTACTCAAGGATTTCTCGCTCGACTTCCACGAGGGTAGGGTGTATGGCCTGTTGGGCAAGAACGGCACAGGCAAGTCTACATTGCTGTATCTCGTTGCAGGCCTCCTCAAGCCCAAGGGCGGAAAGATAACGGTCGACGGTTTCGACCCGTTTCATCGTGATCCGGAGATGTTGAGCGATATGTTTATCGTACCCGAGGAGTATGACCTTCCCAAGGTCACGCTACGCCGCTATGTAGATTCGCTCAAGCCTTTCTATCCACGTTTTGACGTAGGCCTGCTCGATCGTATGCTCGATGCCTTTGACATGACCGGCGACATAGATCTGGGCAGCCTGTCCATGGGACAGAAGAAGAAGGTCTACATCTGCATAGCACTCGCCAGCAACACACGCTATCTGTTTATGGACGAGCCGACCAACGGGCTCGACATCCTCTCCAAGAGTCAGTTCCGCAGGGTAGTCGTGCAGGGCATGAGCGACCGCCGCACCATTGTCATATCGACCCACCAGGTACATGACGTCGAGCGTCTGCTGGACTACGTGGTCATCATAGACCGCAACAAGGTCCTCATGGATCAGCCGCTCAGCGAGGACAAGGAGCAGACCGACCTCGAACAGTTGTTCATCGACGTAGTGGAAAAGACACGTAAAAAATAATATCAGTACAGGATGAAGAATTTTGACATACACAGGATCTCCAATGTCGCACGTTGGGACCTGAATACAAACCGCAAGACATATACCAAGTACGCATTGTCCGTCATAGCTATGTATGTTGTCATAGCAATGTACTCGTATGTAGTGGATTCTCTCGGAGCCAGGAATGACAATGTACGCGCCAGTTTTCTTGAAGGGTATGGCGACAAATACTTTGCAGCCGGCATAGCCGCGTTTATGGCTACGGCATTTTCGCTGCAGACGTTGCTGTTCATGAGTGCCATGTTCCACAACCTGCGTACGCGTCAGGGGCGTATCAACGAGCTCATGCTGCCGGCAACCAATATCGAGAAGTTCGCCTGGCACGTTTTCCTCATCGTCGTGGCAAACTGGTCGCTGATGCTCGTCGGTGTGCTTGTGGCTGACGCCCTGCATTGCCTCTTCCTGATGACGGTATACGGAACTTCTGTCCCGCTCGCTTCCATTACAGCCTCGGTCTTTGACAATCTTGTCACCATGCAGTTGTTGGACTACAACACCTATGTCAGCTGGATAGGACTTTTGGGATTCCTGTTTTTCGGGCATGCGTTCGTCGCGACCTTTGCACTTGGCAGTGCGTGGAAGTACCGTCGCTCACTGGTGACTACCATGTTGTTTCACGTATTCTTCTGGCTGAGTGTCATATTGCTGTTCATGGTTGTCGTGACAGTATCCTCTGTCTTACACCTCCATGTTCCCGATTTCATCATGTTCCTGAAAGACATGGGTACCTCATTCTGGGCATTTCTCTTTATGCTCCTCAGTATCTGCACGTTCTGCGGCGTATGGTATCTCACCTACAGGCTGTACTGCAATGCACAGATTACCACGCATCGCAATCCATGATGCTCGGAGCAATTTTAGGCAATATATATGAAATTCAAGGAAAACAAGGCAATATATCTGCAGATAGCAGACAGTATATGCGACGGCATACTCACAGGCATGTATGCCGAATCGGACAAGCTGCCCTCGGTGCGCGAGCTGGCGGTGCAGGCCGAGGTCAATGTCAATACCGTGGCACGTTCGCTGGAATACCTGCAGCAGAACGGTGTCGTAGAGGTCAGGCGAGGCATGGGCAACTATGTCAGGCACGGAGCACGCGAGTCAGTCCTGGAGATACGGCGCAGGGAGTTTTATGACGAGAAACTGCCGGAACTCTTCAGTGCGATGGACACACTCGGCATAAAGATTGGGGAAATCAGTCGAATTTTTGCAGACAGGAGTTCTACATTAGGCAAAAAATAGTATATTTGCAAGGATAGCAATATTAACTGTTTAATTAATTACACTACTATGAAAGAATTTGGTGTAGGTGCGACCCTGGACTATGCTTGGGGCTTTACCAAGAAACACTTCCTGCCCATGGTGGGGATGCTTCTGTTGCTGATTTTGGCCTACTATGCGTTCGAGTATCTCTTTATGGCAGTATTCGGTATGGCATCGTTTACTGCCGGTCTTGAGGCGATCAGGACAAATCCCAAGGATTCTGTCGAGGTGCTTACGAACCTGCTCATCACTGCGGCTCCTGCCATTTGCGCATATACCGTATGTATGAGCGCAGTCAGCACGGTTTTTTACAATGCCTATGTGAATCTCGCATTGCGTCTGGCCGACGGGACCAAGACCGGTGTGGATTTCTCATGTTTCAAGCTCCCGCTTATGACTTATGTCAAGGTGTTCTTCGCATCCTTGCTCACGTCGGTTATGGTGTGCATAGGCTTGTCCCTTTGTATCCTGCCGGGAATATTTGTGTTAGTGCGTCTCATATTCGTGTGTATCGCCCTGATTGACGATCCCGAGCTGTCATTCTTCGATGCCTTCCAGAAGAGCTGGCAAATGACCAAGGGCTATTTCTGGTCGCTCCTCTTGCTGGGCATTATGATTGTCCTTATCGTCATCGCAGGCTTGTGCTGCTGTTGCGTAGGTGCCCTGGTATCTGTTGTTATCGAGGTGTTCGCGTTAGCCGTGGCATATGTCATATTGTCAGGCAAGCCGCTTGCAGACCACTCGTGCTGCACGCAGTGCGAAAGTCAGGAGGCCTGACCTGTGCGTGATGCCTTTAGGCTGAGACCGTCAATACCGTGTATTGCCGTCCTGCTCATAGTTGTGGTGGCATTGGCTTTGGGCAATCCTCACGATGACCAGTGGTTGCTGCAGTGCCCCCTGTATCAGCTGACAGGAATCAAATGTCCGCTTTGCGGAGGCCAGCGTGCCGTACACGAGTTGTTGCATCTTGATATAAAAGAGGCCTGGATGTTGAATCCGGGCCTCTTTGTGCTTTCTCCGTATCTGCTCCTGCTGCTCGCAGGACAGTTGTTCCCACGGTTGCAGGAGAGCAGCAGGATTATACGTTTCTGCTATCGGGACAAGGTTATCTTCCTCTTTTTTGTCGTCCTGAGCCTCTGGGGGATAGTCAGGAACCTGTTCGCGTGAGTTTTGTCTATGCGTGTATATGCGCGTATTTATATATAAGGTATAACAGCGCCTGACGATACCTTTTTTCGCTTTTTTTCAAATATTTTCAAAAAAATCATGGCAATGTATTGCAGTTTTCACAAAAAGCCTTACCTTTGCATTCGCAATTGAGGGTCAGCCCCTTTTTAATAAGAGGCTGAGAGTTATCAGACTGCGATTGCGCTCGATCTTTGATATATTTCCATTAGACAAGAGAAAAGATGTAGTACAAGAACAAGAGAAGAACGAACCGTTGATTCTAATAATATGTCAGGATGCAGATACTTTACAGTGAAGAGTTTGA
>DFKL01000127.1 GCA_002373535.1 Prevotellaceae bacterium UBA3646
CGAATCCTACGTCGCCGCATACGAGACGGTCCATAGGACGGGCTTTCTGCATGTCAGCCTTGACATCTTGTGTAGCCTTTAGCTGATCAGGTGTATCTTCATACAGGAATGATGCTTCCAGTTCGGTCTGCAGGTATGTGTCAGGACTGTATGCAAAGCCTTTTTCCGTCCGTCGTCGGCTATATAGTCTTATCAGGTCGCGTGCTATATCCTTGATTTTAGTCTTGGTGCGTTCCTTAAGGCGCTCCCACGCTCCTGTTCCAAGTTTGCTTACGCGTGGCGGTGTACCTTCCTGACCTTTGTATTTGCTTATTTTGTGGAGCGAGTGTATGCTGACATATATCACGCCACCTCCATCATAGTTGATGCGTATCTTCTCCACCATTTTGTCTCCCTCTGGTATGCTTATAAGGCCTCCAAAGCGACCAATGCCATGGTCGATGTGGACAACGTAGTCACCAGGTTGAAATTGCTGTATCTCCTTGAGCGTGAGCGCCATTTTTCCACGCCTGGCCTTGTCGCTTCGCAAATTGTATTTATGGAATCTGTCAAAGATCTGGTGGTCTGTAAACACAACTGCCTTACGGTCATGGTCTACAAATCCCTGATGGAGTGTACGTGAAACCGGTATGAAATCAACTCCTGCGTCTATGTCATGAAAGATACTTTCCAGACGATCGGTCTGTTTCTGACTGTCTGCCAGTATGTAGATGGTATAGTTCCCGTCCTGGTAGCGTTTGATCTCGGTAGTCAGGAGATCGAAATTCTTGTGAAAAAGAGGTTGAGGAACTATGTTAAACTGAAGGTTCGTCTTTTCTCTGATTATTTCTTTATTATCAGAGTAATGGCTGTTTTTCAACAGTATCGTATTGAAGTTTGCCAGATTATGCGCAAATGTCTCTGGCTGGCATAGCACCTGCTCTTTGTCCAAATGCAAGCTTTCCTCTTTTGCGACAATCTCGGCGCTCATGCCGAATCCTTCTTCCCAGATTCTCTCTATCTCGTCTGTGAGGAATGTCCTGTCGCGCATGACTATTCGTGTGTCTTGTGGCAGGAAGTTCAGTATCGAGGTGTGTCGGCCGTTAAGGTCAAATAGTTCTGGCACTATTTGTATTTCGGAGAGATTGTCTATACTAAGCTGGTTTTCAACGTCGAATGTGCGGATAGAGTCTATCTCGTCACCGAAGAAATCTATGCGGTATGGGTGTTCGCACGAGAAACTATATACGTCAACCAGTGAGCCACGTACTGCAAACTGTCCCGGTTCGTATACATAGTCAGTGCGATGAAAGCCCAGCTGGACCAATGTCTTCTGGATATCACTGATGTCTGTGTTTTGTCCTCTATGTAAAGATAAGGTATTGGTGGTTAGTTGTTCGCCTGAAACGACTTGTTCTGCCAGGGCGCTGGGATACGTTACGACAAATAGGGGACGTTTGCCAGTGGACAGGCGTGTCAGAGTGTCTGTACGGAGAATCTCGTTTGCAGCATCGCGCTGTCCGTATCTTACAGCCCGTCGGAAACTGCTGGGAAGGAAACACAAACCCTCTGCGTGGCTGGCCGGATTTGTCAGTTTAGTATTTAGAATTTGATTCAGGTCATTATAGAAGTATCCGGCTTGTTCCTCGTCGTCCATCACAAAGAGGTATGGATGAGAGAGAGCCTCAGGACATGCTGTTACTAAAGCGCCGAAAGCCATGGGAGCCGAACTGGCATATAGTCCTGTTAACGTTATTTCTTTTTGGCTGTTGGTAACGAGCAGACGTCCCAAAGCTTTTATCTTAGGACTCCGTGCGTATAGGGACTGTAGTTCCTGTATTTCCATAAAACGGTTGCAAATTTACGAAAAATCATAGAAAAAAGCGCTATATCAAATTTTTATTGCTTATTTTTGTGGTGTGAAAGCTGATTCGATATAAAACATTTTAAATTTCCGACAATGAAGAGCGACAGCATAATCATAATTCCAACTTACAACGAAAAAGAGAATATCGAAGCTATTATCCGTGCCATCAACGACCTGGACAAGGATTTTGACATATTGGTTATTGATGATGGAAGTCCGGATGGTACAGCCTCTATTGTAAAAGGTTTGATGGAGGAAGAATTTTCCGGGCGTCTGCATATTATTGAACGTAGGGGCAAGCAAGGTCTTGGGACAGCATATATTACAGGATTCAAGTGGGCTATAGAGCAGAAGTATGATTACATCTTCGAGATGGATGCCGATTTCAGCCATGCTCCTGCAGACTTGCTGCGTCTTTATTCCGCATGTCACGACGATGGCTACGACGTTTCTGTCGGCAGCAGGTATATTACTGGCGTGAATGTCGTAAACTGGCCCATAGGACGTGTGCTGATGTCCTATTACGCGAGTGCATACGTTCGCACCGTCTTGGGCATAAAACTGCGGGATACTACTGCTGGTTTTGTATGTTGGAAACGTAAGGTGTTGGAGACCATATCGCTGGATGATGTCCGATTCAAGGGATATGCTTTCCAGATCGAGATGAAATATACGGCTTTGAGACTCGGATTCAAGATTAAGGAGGTTCCTGTGGTGTTTGTGAATCGCGAGCTTGGAACGAGCAAGATGTCAGGTGGTATATTTGGCGAAGCTTTCTTCGGAGTAATGAGACTTCGTTTTACGAAATTCAAGAGGAGGGGATAGGTTTCTCTTTCCATAATTGCCTGCCGATGATTATCAAGGGAGCAACCATCGTAAACGAAGGAAAGGAAAGGGTAGGGGACGTCTTGGTCCGCGATGGCATTATCACGCAGGTTTCCAGTTCTTTGGACATAGTCGGAGAGAATGTCGTAGATGCAAGTGGATGCTATCTGCTGCCAGGCGTCATAGACGACCATGTTCATTTCCGCGAGCCAGGAATGACTCACAAGGCAGACATGCACACCGAGAGCATGGCTGCTGTTGCAGGAGGAGTCACCAGTGTACTGGACATGCCTAATGTAATTCCCCAGACGACTACACATGCGTTATGGGAGCAACGAATGCAACTTGCAGAGAGACACATGCACTGCAACTACGGCTTCTTTATCGGTGCCACGGATTCCAATATTGACGAGATATTAAAACTGCCCGTCGAACAATATCCTGGAGTTAAGCTCTTTATGGGAAGCAGTACTGGTAATATGCTGGTAGACAGCTACGAATCACTGGTTAAGATATTCAACAAATCCCCTAAAATCATAATGGCTCACTGTGAAGATACGGCAACTGTCAACCACAATATGAAAATAGCACAGGAGCAGCATGGCGATGACCCTGATATCATATACCATTCTTATATACGTAGCCGCGAGGCCTGCATCACAAGCAGTTCACTGGCGGCAAGGCTGGCAAGGGAAACAGGTGCCAGGTTGCACATAGCCCATATTTCGACTGCAGAAGAACTGGAACTTGTTGACTGCTCTACCAACTTGGATCTGTCAGTCGGTCCACGTGTTACAGGCGAAGCTTGTATTGCACATCTCATATATACGCAGCAGGATTACAATCGTCTCGGGACAAAGATTAAGTGTAATCCTTCAATTAAACATAATTCTGACCGTAATGCATTACGTAAAGCCCTTACAGACGGTAGGATAGCCGTAGTGGGAACAGATCATGCACCGCATCTTCTAAGTGAAAAATCAGGCGGTGCACGTTCTGCCGTAAGTGGAATGCCTATGGTTCAGTTCTCGTTGATATCAATGCTTGATTTGGTGGATGGCGGTATCCTCACTATGACGCGGCTTGTTGACCTTATGTGTCACAATCCTGCAAAATTGTTTGGTATACAGGATCGCGGATTTATTCGTGAGGGTATGCACGCAGATATTGTACTCGTAAAGCCGACATCAGCTTACCGTCTGTCCAAGGATTCGATTCTGAGCAAGTGCGGTTGGTCGCCACGCGAGAATGACGAATTCCATTGGAAAGTCTCCAAGACTTACATCTCCGGAAATCTCGTGTACGATGGGAATAAGGTTGATACATCATTCCATGGCAGTGCACTGAGATTTTGCAATTGACGGACGCTCTGATTATGAGGCATGAATAGTTGAAGCAATGTATTTTTAATAATGGTGATTATGTTTAGTTGCGTTTCTTCTTTTTCATTGGCCAGTTTTCAAAATATATTAAATTAGTCCATTCTGTTCAGGTAGTCCTCGTATTGGAATTGTCTGAGTATTTCTCTCCTGCCATCCAGGTGTTTCAGTACAATTGACGGATGGTGTATTCCGTTGAACATGCAGGTCTTTACAGTTGTGTAATGGTTCATATCCTCCAGTACGATTTCTTCGCCAATCCGTAATTCGTGATCAAATATCCATGAGCTCATAAAATCGCCACTGAGACAACTGTTACCTCCCAGACGATAGCAATAGCCGGTAATCCTACCGTCTTTATCCCTATAGTCGTCCTTGCAGGAAATCTCTCCTTCAGCATCTTCAATTGTCTCTGCACCCTGTACCTTTGGCCAATAAGGCATTTCAAGGCAGTCTGGCATGTGACATGTAAAGGACACATTCAGTATAGCCGTACGTATTCCCTGGTTTTCCACAATGTCCACGACGCTTGAGACAAGCGGCCCTGTCTGCCAGGCAAATGCACTGCCTGGTTCTATAATAATATGCAAGTGCGGATATTCGCTACGTAGTTCCTGCAGAGTCTTTACCAGTAACTCTACATTGTAGTCTTTGCGTGTCATCAGATGTCCGCCTCCAAGGTTAAGCCATTTAATACGAGAAAACCACTTGCCGAATTTTTTCTTTATATATATAAGGTTATCAACCAGGTCTTCTGCGGAACTTTCACAGTGACAATGGCAGTGGAAGCCTTCTATTTTGTCCAGGACGGAATCGGCATGCCGTTCAAGATCTTCTGCAATGACTCCAAAACGTGTCCCCGGAGCTGTGGGATTATACATATCAGTCTCTATATGAGAATGTTCAGGGTTAATTCGTATTCCACAGGAAATTCTCTGGCACTCCCCAGATTTTCCTTTGTCAGAATTCCATTCCATTACATATGGCATGAAATGTTCTAACTGGCTTATGCTGTTGAATGTAATATGACTCGAGCAACGCATTGTTTCCTGGAATGTGTCATCTTCGTACGCAGGACTGTATGTATGTGCGTGAGAACCGAATTGTTCCAGTGCGAGACGAGCTTCGTATACACTGCTTGCCGTTGTATTGCTGATATATTCCCGGAAGATGGGGAACGTCTTCCATAACGCATAGGCCTTGAAGGCAAGAATTACCTCTACCCCACCTCTTTCGGCAACATCCTTAATTAACGAAAGGTTGCTGCGCAGCAACCTTTCGTCCAACAGATAATATGGCGTCTTTAGCTCTGTCATTATCACAAATTGATTAGTAAACCCACTTTACGTTATCAACCCACAGTGTCGTACCTTCACTGCCGACGTATGCGCCTCCATAGCTGCTGTCAAACTTGATAATGGCATGTGTGGGAGTTGCATTCTCGTCAGCCCAGCCGTCTTCCTTTATTGCAACCTGCTTTCCTTTGGAGTTTGTCGTGTAGAATGCCTCTGCCCCGTTCAGCAATCCCATGTAAGACCTGTAGAAACTCTTACCGGTTATATTTCCATAGTTCAATTCAAATGTCTTGCCGTTTACCCAGCCTGTGCTGCTCGAAAAACGCATACGGAATGTGGCCACACGCTTGGCTGTGACATTGCCATTGTCATCCTCGCTACGCTGCTGAAGCAATACGATAACCTCCGGCATATCCTTGCCGGGTACGACCTGTTCCTTGGAAAACCCGTTCTTACGCACACGGTTAGGCTCGCCGGACAGTTGTACCTTATAGTCAAACTTTATAGCGCGTGGACGTTTGGTGAAAGGAATGCCGACACTCATCTTGCCCATAGGGTTCTTTGTAGAAGTTATTGGCTCTATCATCTGTCCGGTAAACAGACTTCCGCTTGCCAGGACCTTGATATTTATCATCCCGAGAGCCTTGACCTTTTCTATGTGTGTATATAGCTTTGCACATGAACCGCCGGCATGCTCGTCACGAAAAACACTTGCATTAGTTTTCTGTACCCCGCTGACCTTGGCATACACGTTGCTTGTGGCCCATGGCGAACCACCCTGATTGGTATACGCCTTGTTTCCTGTCCAGTGTGCCGTAGGCCCTATTTCCATAAGGGCTTTCATTTTTCCGCCAATTATAGCACTCTCCTTGATGTCGCGTTGGATCCAATGTTCAAAGTTGCCATATTTTACCAGTTCCTCCTGGGCAAATGCCTGCGAAGTCAGACACAAAGCAGATACGGCTAATAAATTTCTCAGTTTCATTATTTATATTTTCTTTAAACTCGTTTGGATATAAATTAATATTATCGTCAGTCCGATCAGAATGCTTCGCCAAAATTGAACACAAATGTACCTCCATGTTTTGTAAAACCATAGTCAAGGCGCACATTCATTCTGGGCTTAAACTCCCATCGTATGCCAAAACCATAATTGGGCAGTGTTTCTTTCCAATAGATATGGTCAAAGTCGTGGAAGACATTGATCATACCGACCCATGCGGCCACACCAAGACGCCACTTGATGCGTTGGCGTAACTCAAGCTGAGTCTCCATGACATTGTTGTCACGATATTGACCAAAGAAATAACCGCGCCCCATCCCCTGGAAGCCTGTGCTTGCAAGACGTGTCCAGGGAACGAAATCAGAGCCGTAGTTAAACTGCCCATGTACCTGAAATGCCATAACGCATTTTGTCCACAGATTTGTATAGTTGCTGTACTTTATGTCAGTCTTCCAGAAACTGTATTTGTTGATTCCGGGGACGAAATACACATGCTGTAAACGGAAATAATGACCGCGATAGGCATTCATGGCAAAATCACGACTGTCGTATGTGAGACTAAGTCCAAGACCAGTTGTTGCCAGACTCTGAGGCTGAACCTCACCTGTAGGAGTCGTCAGGTATGTTTTCATCAAATCTTCTTTATCATAGGTCTTGCCATTGATTTCAATTTCACCCTTCTCATACTTGAAGGTATTGGTGTAAAGGAAATCAAGTTTTGGACCTATATACAAATTCTTGGCTAACTTCCAGGTAAAGTCTCCGTCAAGCATAAATACAAACTGTTTGAATTCCAAAGGTTTGTTATTTTCTGCTGCTTCATATCCATCAATAATGTTTCCTTCCGCATCACGTCCACCCCAATATGCCGATGGATAGTGCGTAAGGCTTAATTCGTAGTTCCATCGATGCTTGTCATGCTTCATGAAATTATGTCCCTCTACGCCTATTACGGCCATACCCTTGACACTGAACTGAAAAAACAAGCTCATTACACTTTTCTGCAGTGTCTTGTCGCTGCGGTCAAAACTGTACAGTGCTGTGTAACCACCGCCAAATGCAAAACTTGTGTTAGCATTGTATGCAGGGCCGACTATGAAACTGCCGTCAAACTTCTTCTCTTCATGCCGTGTCGTATTGTTCAGGTAGTTATACAACATGTAGAACGGCTTCCATATCTTGTGCTTTGGAATCTTGTATACACGTTTTTGTCCGGTTACAGAATCTATGACGATACTATCCCTCTTCATACTCTGCAAAGACGGTGCTTGTCCGGCATGGATGTCCATATACGGAGTCTCCAGCTTGGGTTCCGGCAACGAGACAATCCTGTCTGCCACCGAGCCATTGCCGGTTACAGTCACCGGCGACGTAAGATTATTTTCCCCTTCTGGTGAAACCACTGTCTCCACATTTTCTGCGACAGATAGCATCGTAGCAGCAAACAAAGATAGCAGCAGCAAATGTCTTTTCATAGTCTGTTTGTGGTATAAATTATACTTAATGTTCCTAATTGCCCGCAAAGGTATGAAAAAATCCGTATATAACTTGCTACATAAGCAATAATATAGTACTTTTGTAGTCAAATATTACATTCCAATATACCGACACTGCATTTGATGGTCAATCACGACAAGAATATGGCAAGCCGGATTGAGTCCGACCGCCGTATACTGGAGTTGCTGTCACAGACATTCCCCAACCAGGAAAGCGCCAGTACCGAAATTATCAACCTTGAGGCAATCCTTCGCCTTCCGAAGGGTACGGAACACTTTGTGGCAGACATACACGGCGAGCATGAGGCATTCCAGCACATACTAAAAAACGCCTCAGGCAATATCCACCGTAAGGTGAACGAATTGTTCGGAAACAGCCTCATTGAAGAGGAAATCAAGGAACTCTGCACCCTCATTTATTATCCCGAGGAAAAGCTCGAGCTTATCGAAGCCAAAGACGAGGATTCCGACGAATTCTACTCCACCACCCTGCAACGTCTTGTACTCGTCCTGCGCAGTGTCAGCAGCAAGTATACACGCAGCAAGGTACGAAAGGCACTTCCGAGACAGTTTGCGTACGTCATCGAGGAACTGCTGCACGAGAAGCCCGATGACGATGACAAGACAGCATACCTGCAAGGCATCGTCGACAGCACTATACAGACCGGTCAGGCCCCTAATTTCGTAATCGCAATGTGTCAGGTCATCCAGCACCTCAGCATCGACCAGCTTCACATACTGGGAGATATTTGGGACAGAGGCCCCGGGGCACACATCATTATGGACACGTTGTGCCAATATCACAACTTCGACATCACATGGGGAAACCACGATGCACTGTGGATGGGCGCGGCAGCTGGCAACGACTGCTGTATATGCAACGTCCTCAGGTTCTGCCTCCGGTTCGGCAACATGGATACGCTGGAGGAAGGCTATGGCATAAACCTCCTGCCGCTTGCACAACTCGCCATGGAATCGTACAAAGACGACCCCGCAACGATATTCCTGCCTGAACGCAAAGTAGACAAAAGACAAGACCAGCTCATCGGACGCATGCACAAGGCGATAACCATCATACAGTTCAAATTGGAGCATAGCATGATAGAGAAACACCCAGAATGGGTCATAGACCGTACTGAGACACTCGGCGCAATAGACATCAAGCGTGCAGTATATGTTACAGACGGGCACGAATATCCATTGCGCGACACCAGCTTCCCTACCATCGAAGACTGGAGCGACCCCTACCGCCTCACCCCCCAGGAACAGGAAATGATGGCAAAGCTACACCATTCCTTCCGCATCTCCGACAAGCTGCAAAGACACATCAAATGCATCCTCAGCCACGGCGGTATGTACAATATATGCAACGGTAACCTGCTGTTTCATGCCAGCGTACCGCTCAATCAGGACGGCAGCCTCAAGGAAGTAATGCTCATGGGCAATAAATACAGCGGCAGGGAGTTGATGGACCGTATAGGCATACTTGTACGCAGTGCATTCAACACAGACACCCCACGCGCAGAAAAACACGCGGCACGTGACTATCTGCTATACCTGTGGTGCGGTCCCGAGTCACCCTTGTTCGACAAGAGCCGGATGACTACTTTCCAACGCTATCTCGTTGGTGACAAACAACTTATACACGAAGAAAAAGGCGCATATTTCCGCCTGCGCAACGAAGAGTCCGTCTGCAACCACATTCTGGACAGCTTCGGTGTAGAAGGCGAGCACCGTCACATTATCAACGGACATGTACCCGTACACGTCAGTGCCGGAGAAAGCCCCATAAAGGCAAACGGACGCCTTATGGTCATAGATGGCGGATTCAGCCAGCATTACCATAGTACCACAGGCATCGCCGGATACACACTGGTCTATCATTCACGCGGATTCGAACTCATCCAGCACAAGCCGTTCACCAGCAAGCGCGATGCAATCCAAAACTGTTCGGACATCCAAAGCAGTAAGCAACTCGTCGAACTTAGCGGACACAGGTTGCGGGTACGCGATACCGACCGCGGACGCAAGATCCAGAAACAGATAGCAGAGTTGCGTGAACTGCTATACGCATACAGGCACGGCTATATCCGCACCAAATAATCCGAATTTCAATCTTATTACAATATACACAGACCCGATGCGCAGCAAGACAGGAGCCCAATATGCCTCCGACAAATATATCGAGATACCAGTACGCGAGGAAACCACACTCATGGACTTCCTCCTCAAGCAGATGGGCGTCAGCAATAATCGCGCTAAGGACCTGCTTGGCGGGCGCGCAGTTACCGTAGACCGCAAACTCACTACACAGTACGACACACCACTCATGCCCGGACAGGTAGTGCGCATAGCACGCCATCGTCAGAATACCATGCTACTCAGCAAATACGTAAAGATTGTCTACGAGGACAAAGACCTTGTCGTAATAGAGAAATCCTGCGGTATCCTCAGCATGGCAGCCACAGCCAGACAGTATAGCATCAAGAATATACTCGACGAATACTTCCAGAGGCGGCACTTCAAGTGTACGGCACATGTAGTACATCGTCTGGACCGTGACACCAGCGGACTAATGATGTATGCCAAGAACCGCGAGACCGCTATGACCCTCCAGGAGAACTGGCACGAAACCGTCTACGACCGCCGGTATACAGCCGTCCTGTGCGGCTCGATGCCGCAGGAAGGAGGAACCGAACGTTCGTATCTCAAGGACAACAAGGCATATATAACCTACTCCTCCCCTACCGACAACGGAGGCAAGTTGGCCATCACCCACTATCGCCGCATTCGCAGTAATGCAGACTATACCCTCGCCGAAATGAAACTTGAGACAGGACGCAAGAACCAGATACGCGTACACATGGCAGATATCGGTTTCCCCATTGCCGGGGACAGGAAATACGGCAACGGCATTGACCCTCTGGGACGCCTGTGTCTGCATGCACACCGCCTCTACTTCACCCATCCCGTCACCGGACAGGACATGCAGTTCGAGACCCCTGTACCACGGGAGTTCCTCAAGTTGTCAGACAATTGAACATAACATGACGAAAGACATACTCATGCATCATCCAAAACTTGCAATTATAGACCCTAACGTGCTGTCAGGGTTGGGATTACAGAGTATTCTCGAGGAGATAGTTCCTGTCGCGGAAGTAACACTCGTCAGCAGGTTCGAGGATGTCAGCCGTCTTAATATTTCAGAATATGCACATTTCTTCGTTTCGTCACGCATATTTTTCGAACACAACATATTTTTCCGCAGCAACAACATACGATGCATCGTCCTTGTCAACGGAGAGATGAGTATTGCCGGCGTCAGGACCATAAACGTATGTCAGAGCGAGAAGGGACTTGTGCGCGACATTATTGCACTCAATCGTATGGCCCATGGCCCCAACGGCCAGGCACCTATGCCCCACCCTGTCGGCACAGGACACCACAGGAGCAGCAAGGACTCCATTTTATCAGCTCGCGAGACAGAAGTTGCAATCCTGCTCAGCAAGGGATTGATCAACAAGGAAATAGCCGACAGGCTCAATATAAGCCTGACCACAGTGATCTCCCATCGCAAGAATATCATGGACAAGCTCCACGCCAGTAGCCTGGCCGACATCATCATATATGTAGTGATGAACAGCCTGGCCGATATCAGCGAACTTTAGAACACAAACTTCACATCCACGCCTACCTGCAGAGGTCGTCCATGCTGTGCATAGCCCCTGTTTACACTCTCAAAGTAGAACGTGTCGTACATGCTGTTCGTAAGGTTTCGTCCCCAAACCTGTATGCTGCCAAAGCTAGTAGCAAGGTTCACCCGTGCCCCCAGCAGAGAATAGAAACTCTGTGAAACATTGTTCGCCTCCGTCCAATATATACGTCCGGCACCGCTATATGTGGCTCCCAGCGTGATATTCCTTGCCCACTTGCTCTTCAAAGTCCATGTATATGCACCGTCCAAGGTAATCGTATGCTGCGGAACGAACGGAATATAGTTACCAGTGTAGTCCAATCCGTTACCTGCATCATATTCTATGAACTTGGCATTCGTAAAACCATAGTTGGCACATAGCGCCAGTTCCTTGACAGGCAGATAGGTAATACTTGTCTCCACGCCAAAGCTGCGACTCTTGCCGGCATTAACCATCTGTCGTCCCAGCCCCGACTGAGCAAAACGTGCAATCTGCTGGTTGCGAGTCGTGATGTAGAACACCGATGCGTCAAGGCTCACGTTGCCGTTGGCAGATGTCAGGTGCGTACCCAATTCAAAGTTCCATGAATACTCAGGCTTGTACGATATACCATTAACGTCAGGCATCTCAACCTTAGGCATCACGTTCTCTATTACCGGTTTCAGACGCCCCGCCATGCCAGGCATATTAGCATCCAGATAGTCAAAGACACCATCCTTTACACCATCAATCATCTTCTTCTGCATCGCACCCTGTAGTATGTCGCTGAACATCTGTACGTTATATCCGCCACTGCGCATACCGTTAGTTACGCTGGCATAGATGTTGTTACGGTCGTCGAACCTGTATTTGAGGGCAAATTTAGGCAATACACGAAAATACCCTTTAGCCATACTCCCACGGTATTCCGATATATCAGCCACAAGGTTGTTCAGCATGATCCCCATCTGTGGCATGGAAAAACTGAACGGAACATTAGCCGTAGCATCATAGTCAATACAGCTGCGTTCATAGTCCAGACGCAGTCCCGCCGTAGCACTCAGATGATCCGTAAAGTTAAATGTACTCTGATGGAACAGGGCAATATTCAGTTTTGGAGTCTCAAACGTTCCACCCATATCCAGACGATCCGTGCGGAAGCCCACCTGCATCACATGCGGATAGGAAGGCATTACCCCGTTTATGTTGTTCTCCAGGAAGCCGATTCCGTCGCTGTAGAAAGTCGCGGGAGCCATTGTGTTCAGCCATTGGTACATGACGTTGGCCCCCGTAATCCACTGCCATCGTCCATCGTCCATGTTACGGAAAGTGATTTCCTCGTTCAGGGTGTTTATACGCTGCTTCTGCTCCAGAGTATATATGTCAGCATTCACGAAGTCCTGATCCATGAACATCCTGTCGTTCAGCCACTGGTAGCTCGTCACGCTTGTCATCGTCACGTTCTTCATCCGGTAGTCAAGCTTCAGGCCGGCATTTAACAAGCTGCGTCTGTATGTACTCCTGTGATTGTTAGTAATCTTGCCGATATAATCAGGGAACTGTTCCGCACTGCCCGGAACGGCACCCAGATAGTAATACGGATAGGCACCCTCGCTGGTATAGTCAAACATCACGTTAAAGTCCAGTGACAGGCGATCTGTAGGCAGATAGATAAGGCGAG
>DFKL01000052.1:0-503 GCA_002373535.1 Prevotellaceae bacterium UBA3646
ACGTTGTGCCAGTATGGTTGCCTGGGTGAGGGCGACTGTGCAAGCGTCTGTCTGTTCGGCGCGATTACCGTGAACCCTGCAACTCGTATCGCTGAGGTGGACGAGAGTAAGTGTACGGGGTGCGGTGCTTGTGCCAAGACTTGTCCAAGAGGTATCATCGAATTACGGCCGCAAGGACCCAAGAACCGCAAGGTCGTAGTCTTGTGCAACAACAAGGACAAGGGTGCCCTGGCTACGAAGGAATGCAAGGTGAGCTGTATCGGTTGCGGAAAATGTGTCAAGGTGTGTGACAAGTTTGAGGCAATCACCCTGGGTACTAACCTTGCTCACATTGATCCAGACAAATGCAAGATGTGCCGTAAGTGTGAGGAGGCTTGTCCGCGTGGTGCCATCGTGGCATTCAACTTTCCTCCTCGTAAGCCAAAAGTTGACGAACCGGTAAAAGAGGAGACAAAAGCATGAAGACTTTTAGTATGGGTGGCGTTCATCCCGAAGAAAATAAA
>DFKL01000052.1:609-10754 GCA_002373535.1 Prevotellaceae bacterium UBA3646
CAGGCAGTATTCAGTATGTTCCAGCATATCGGTGCGCCTGCAACGCCTGTGGTAAAACGCGGCGACATAGTGAAGGTCGGGACTTTGCTGGGTGAGGCCGGCGGGTTCGTGAGTGCTCCGGTATACTCGTCGGTAAGCGGTAAGGTTTCCAAAGTGGATGTCGCCCTTGATGCAAGTGATACCCGCCGTATGGCTGTGTATGTGGATGTAGAGGGTGACGAGTGGGAGGAATCAATCGACCGCTCGACAGACCTGGTCAAGTTGAGCGACCGTCCCGACCTGGATGGCAAGACAATTGTCGAGAAGGTAAAAAATGCCGGTATAGTAGGTATGGGCGGTGCTACGTTTCCCTGTCACGTAAAACTGTCTCCGCCTCCCGGACAGAAGGCAGAGTGTGTTATAATCAATGCGGTTGAATGTGAGCCTTACCTGACTGCTGACCACAGCCTGATGCTGGAACATGGGGCAGAAATACTGGTCGGCGTGAAGCTGATTATGAAAGCGGTAGACGTCAATAAGGGCTATATCGGCATAGAGAACAACAAACAGGATGCCATAAGCCTGATGACAAAGCTGGCTGCGGAATATCCCGATATCGAGATTGTTCCGCTGAAGGTGAAATATCCTCAGGGTGGTGAGAAACAGCTGATCGATGCCGTGACAGGACGTCAGGTTCCTGCTCCTCCTGCCATTCCAATAAATGTGGGTGCCGTGGTTCAGAATGTCGGTACGGCGTTTGCCATATACGAAGCCGTGATGAAGAACAAGCCTCTGATAAGCCGTGTAATCACCGTTACGGGAAAGAGTGTAAAGAAACCAAGCAACCTGTTGGCCCGCCTGGGTACCCCGTTCAGTCAGCTGATAGAGGAGTGCGGTGGCCTTCCTGCGGATACGGGCAAGGTGATTGCCGGTGGTCCTATGATGGGCAAGGCCTTGATATCGCTTGACATTCCAATGACAAAAGGCTCGTCAGGGCTTTTGGTAATGAATGAAAAGGAGGCGCGTCGACAAATGGCTGAGCCTTGTATACGTTGTGCCAAGTGTGTGGGTGCATGTCCTATGGGTCTGGAGCCTTACCTGCTGGCTAACCTGTCGTCGCAGCATATCTGGGAGCGTGCCGAAGCTGAGGATATCACTTCGTGCATAGAGTGTGGCTCATGTGCCTTTACCTGTCCGTCACACCGTCCTCTGCTGGATAACATCCGTCTGGGCAAGACTACGGTAATGGGTATTATCCGAAGCCGTGCCGCGGCCAAGTAAACTGAATAATTAATTTATAATATTTCATATCTATATTATGAATAGACTGATAGTTTCCCTTTCACCGCATGTACATTCCGGCGACAGCGTCCAGAGGAATATGTATGGTGTATGTATTGCGCTGGCTCCTGCGTTGATTGCCAGTCTGTACTTCTTTGGTCTGGGAGCTGCCGTGGTCTTGCTAACCAGTGTCGTCAGCTGCGTCCTGTTTGAGTGGGCCATAACACGATTCATATTGCGCCGTGACAAGGTTACGGTTTTGGACGGCAGTGCCATTCTTACCGGCATACTGCTAGGTTTCAACCTTCCGAGTACGTTGCCTATATGGATCATCGTAATCGGTGCGCTGGTTGCCATCGGTATCGGTAAAATGACATTTGGCGGACTTGGACAGAATCCGTTTAACCCTGCACTGGTAGGACGTGTGTTCCTGTTGATTTCCTTTCCTGCCCAGATGACTACATGGCCCAAGAGCGGAACGGTGGAGTATACATTGTCCAACGTCGATGCACAAACCGGTGCTACGCCGTTGAGTATAATGCAGCGTGCCATATCAGAGGGTAAACCTGAGATATTGGACGAACTGCCTGACAGCATGGACATGCTTGTAGGTATGACCGGCGGTTCCATGGGTGAGGTAAGTGCCATACTGCTGCTGGCCGGCTGTGCTTATATGCTTGTTCGCAAAATCATTACATGGCATATTCCTGTAAGTATCCTGGGTACTGTGTCTGTGCTGAGTGCGCTGCTGCACCTGGCTAATCCCGTGTATGCCTCGCCTGTAGCAGTGATATGCAGCGGCGGCCTGATCCTGGGTGCATGTTTTATGGCGACAGACTATGTTACGAGTCCAATGGTTGCGAAAGGACAGGTGATATATGGTATTGCCATCGGTGTCCTGACAGTGGTGATTAGAAACTGGGGCTCTTATCCCGAGGGTATGAGCTTTGCCATTCTGATCATGAATGCCTTTACTCCGTTGATTAATACGTATTGTAAACCAAAGCGCTTTGGTGAGAAACCAAGAAAGGAGGTTGCAAAATGAAGAAATTGGAATCTACATGGTATAATATGGCCGTGGTGCTGACGCTGATTGCGATTGTCGCCGGTGCAGCCCTGGCTTATGTGAATAGTCTGACGGAGGGCCCGATAAAAGCTATTGCGAAGGCTAACGAGGCTGCTGCCATAAAGGCGGTCTTGTGTGCGGACGACGTAAGTGTGAAGGATACCAAGACAATAGGAGAGGGGGACGCCGCTGCTACCGTATATCTTACTGACAAGGGTGCTGCAGTAAAGACGAGCGACCCTGGCAACAGGAGTTTCGGCGGTGGCCTTGTTATTATGGTTGGCCTGGATAATGAGTTTCATGTCCTGGGATATTCAATATTGACGAGTAACGAGACTCCCGGTCTGGGAGCGAAGGCCGGCGAATGGTTCCAGAAGGACGGGAAGGGCAGTATCATCGGCAAGACTGCCGGCGGCCTCATGGTAAGCAAGGATGGCGGCGAGATCGATGCTATCACTGCCAGTACCATAACCAGCCGTGCTTTCCTGAATGCAGTGAACAATGCCCAGGCTGCATTTATGGCTGTCAAGGGTCAGTCGGACATGACTGGAGCGACGTCACTGAATGATAAAAATGTAAGAAAGGAGGTCTGTGATGAATAGTATCAGGGTTTTGTGGAATGGTGTCATCAAGGAGAATCCCACGTTTGTCTTGCTGCTGGGTATGTGTCCGACACTGGGTACGACCAGCAGTGCGTTGAACGGAATGAGCATGGGGCTTGCCACAATGGCTGTACTGGTATTCTCTAATCTGATCATTTCGTTGATCAAGAATCTGATTCCGGATATGGTGCGTATACCTTCATTTATTGTGGTAATCGCATCTCTTGTAACAATACTGCAGATGCTGATCAAGGCTTTTGCTCCGGATATTGACAAGTCCCTGGGGTTGTTTATTCCCCTGATCGTGGTGAACTGCATCATTTTGGGACGTGCCGAGGCATTTGCTGCAAAGAACGGTCCCGTATCGTCTGTAATGGATGGTATAGGCATGGGACTTGGCTTTACGCTGGGTCTGACGTTGCTGGGAGCAACTCGTGAGTTGTTGGGTACAGGCAAGATCTTCTCGTTTGGCGTGTTTCCCGAGAACTACGGGGCTCTGGTGTTTGTCCTTGCTCCGGGTGCTTTTATCTGTCTGGGATACCTGATTGCAATTATTAACAAGATAAAGGGATAGGAATTATGGCTTATATATTGATTTTCATTACAGCGATATTTGTCAACAACATCGTGCTGTCACAGTTCCTGGGTATATGTCCTTTCCTGGGAGTAAGCAAAAAGGTCGACACGGCTCTGGGTATGGGGGCAGCCGTTGCCTTTGTACTCACGTTGGCTACGATTGTCACTTATCTGATTCAAGTATATGTACTGGAAACGTTACATCTGGAATATCTGCAGACTATTGCCTTCATCCTGGTTATTGCTGCATTGGTGCAGATGGTTGAGATCGTGCTGAAGAAGGTTTCTCCTGCCTTGTATCAGGCTTTGGGTGTCTTCTTGCCCCTGATCACTACCAACTGCTGTATCCTGGGCGTTGCGATCCTTGTAGCACAGGGGACGTATAATTCCCAAGGACTGGAGCCTAACCTGCTGACTGGTGTCGTATATGCGATAAGTACTGCTTTGGGCTTTGCCTTGGCTCTGGTCATCTTTGCCGGTATCCGCGAACACTTGAGTATGTCAAATATTCCGCGTGGTATGCAGGGGATGGCTATTGCACTGGTGACCGCAGGCCTTCTGGCTATGGCGTTTATGGGCTTCAGCGGTGTGGACAGTGGTCTTGCGAAGGCGCTGGGACTGTAGTCTGACATCTAAAACATAACATATACTCCTGTGTAATGTCGAAAGACCAAACACAGGAGTTTTTTCTGCCATATTGCCAGGCGACATAGTCAGTACTGTGGAGCAAACAATCCTAAAGTGCCGGCAACAGGTTTTGTGACAAGTTCAAACTTTTTCGTATTTATACCCAATCCTGTGTAGTTGTATGGCTGCTCCGATTGAGTACATCGCACGGCATGAACGTGAAAATGCGTAGAATGCCATGGGGCTTTGGGGTTCTATCTGCTCGTGCCGGATGAAGGATATGGTTTCCTGTGCAAGCGTCTGTATTAACGACGTGGTTTTTATTGCCTCTGGAGCGGACAGTGGCAAGCATAGTATTTCCTGCATGATGTGATCGTCCATGTCGTCAAATCCTTTGCTGCCGTAGTATGACTCGTATGGCTTGTACCTTGCCGATGTCCAGTCTTTGTCCCATAACGTCGCTACAGCCATTCCAAGATAGGATGCCCATGCTACTGAGACAGTAGGATAGTCTGCTATCTGTCGGACGGCGTCTGCTACGTAAGCGGGCTCTATGTCGTGCCAATACTGACTGATATCCTCACTCTCGAGAAGTTTGCCCTGAAGTTCACCTCGGGTGGTGCTTATCTTGAGAAGATGTTGGCGTAGTTTCTCTTCGTATTGGTCGAGGTATTCCACGATAACCGGTTCCATAGGTATTGTCTCGGATGTCGACTGTCGTTGGGCTATGTCTGTTGCCTGTTGGTAAGATAGTCTGCCAGTATACGTGCTGCAGATTCGACTTTACGTACACATGGACGTGTCTTGTAGTACGCTGCATTACGGGCATCGGGGACGTGGTCCTTGTTGACAACCTGGCATTTGTTCATTGCAAGAAGTTCGGCGCAGATGATGCTTCCGTTCTGTTCCTTGAACTCGTTGAGCAACTGCTGCACCGTCTTGTAGCATCCTGCCTTGCCTGCTGTGTCCGTACCTTGTATCTGTCCGTCCTGCAAGCCTGCCACCATGACCATTCCTGATACTGCTCCGCACATCATACGCATACGTCCGACACCTCCTCCAAATCCTGCACTGATACGTAGTGCCATGTCCTGGTCAAGATGATAGTATGGGGCAAATGCTGCCACTACGGCCTGACTGCAATTGTATCCCTGCATGAAATTTAGGACTGCCTGACGTACGCAGGCCTCAGCTTCGTTAGAAGTCATGACCGAGTGCCGTGTAGTTGCTGCCATGCCGACGGTAGAGTCCGCTACGCTCTATTGCAGCCGCCCGCTCATCTTGTGTCCAGGTGTTCCATAGCACTGTGCATTGCGGGTAAGCTGCGCCTGTGATTTTCTCCTTGTCGGATACACTGATGCTGCTGAACCACTTGTTGTGCTCAATGTCTTTTACCTCGCTCTTGCACGGGTGCGGACAACTGCCGCACCGATGGTTGTTGATACATGCCATAATATTGTGGTTTATGTTTGATATTTGTCGTCACTCGTGTGTTGCCAGCCGCTGTTCTGCAAGACGCTCATACTTGGTTCCGGGCTTGCCGTAGTTGGCATACGGCCAGATACTGATACCGCCTCGTGGCGTAAAGATTCCGGTCACCTCGATGTAACGCGGATCCATCAGCCTGATAAGGTCTTTCATGATTACATTGACGCAATCTTCGTGAAAGTCTCCGTGGTTACGGAACGAGAACAGGTACAGTTTGAGACTCTTGCTTTCTACCATGCGACGGTCTGGGATGTAGCTGATGCGTATTTCTGCAAAATCAGGTTGTCCAGTGATTGGACATAGGCTGGTAAACTCGGGACAATTGAACCGTACCCAGTAATCGTTTTCGGGATGACGATTCTGAAATGATTCGAGTACTTCGGGTGCATAGTCTTGACTATACTGTGTCTTTTGACCTAACTGGTGCAGGCCTTCATCTTTTCTGTCCATAGTGTAATTTTGGAGGTTATATCAGCTCAAGTTGTAACATTTTGCTTAATTCCTCAATGCCGTGGTTGCTGGCAAGCAGTTGCTTGTATAGTCCAGGCTTTGATATCTTTTGCCTGATTTCGTTTATCTCTGCGACTCGCACTTGCAGGTCGAATGTATCGTTTCGCAATCCCTGACGCATCGTTGCAAGTATGCTTTCCTTCATATTGTTGAGGTATTGGGCAATCTGACCGTTACTGGCGGTAATCTGGTAACAATTGCCGTTTACCTTAACAGGTGGCATGTTGCGCATGCGTATGGCCATAGCCTTTCTTTCCTTGGGCATTTCGTTTATCATCATATTCCAGTTGCGTATCACGTCGTCCTCGCTGAACGGCTTTGCAAGCTCCCGGACCTCTGATGTGGACTCGTCAGTTTCCTGTATTTTTTCTTCCTTATGAATGCTGGGGCCCAGTCTTCCATATTTGAATGTCGTGACCTTGGGCAGCCTGTGACTGTCTTGTGCAGGTTGGGGGATGGTATCCGTGCGTGTCTCCCTCCTGGTATGTGCTGCAATTGGCCGGGACTTGAGAACCGGTGCCGACACATTTGGCCTGGATACTGGATCATGGTGTATTCTGGCCTTGAAAATGGGTTTTAATATGCGTATGGGGCTACGCCCCGCGCCAGGTTCGTCGTCTCCCTCCAGGGTAATCTGTGCACATTGTATCAGGCATATCTCTACCTGAAGACGCTTGTTGTGGCTCTGGCGATATGCCTGGTCGCAGTTGTTGGCCAATTTGATTGCCCGGTATATGAACTGGAGATTGCACTTTGCTGCCTGCTGGATGTAGCGTTCACGCATTTGTCGGCTACATTCGAGCAGCGGCTGTGTAGTCTCGTCTCTGGCTACAAGCAGCTGACGCATGTGGCTTGCCAGACCTGCGATAAAGTTGCCAGGGTCGTATCCTTTCTTTATAATCTCATCAAGCAGAAGCATGCATGGTTCGACCTTGTTTTCAATAAAATTGTCCACAAGTTGAAAATAGTATTCCGTTGAGAGTGCATTGAGGTTCTGACATACTGTCTCGTAGCTGATGTTCCCGCCAGAGAATGCTGCCATCTGATCAAAGATGCTGAGTGCATCGCGCATTCCGCCATCTGCCTTTTCGGCAATAAGGTGTAATGCTGCCTCGTCTGCCGTATATCCTTCCTTTTGTGCAACTTGCTGAAGATGTCCGACTATCCGGTCGACAGTTATCCTGCTAAAATCGTAGACCTGGCAACGTGAGAGAATGGTGGGAAGTATCTTGTGCTTCTCTGTCGTCGCCATTATGAATATCACATAGTGCGGCGGCTCTTCAAGTGTCTTGAGAAATGCATTGAAGGCCTGTGTCGAGAGCATGTGTACCTCGTCTATGATAAATACTTTGTATCTGCCTGTCTGGGGAGGAATCTGAACTTGTTTTATCAGTTCGCGAATATCCTCGACGCTGTTGTTGCTGGCGGCATCAAGTTCGTGTATGTTCATGCTGCGACCTTCGTCGAAGCTCTTACAACTTTCGCACTGGCCGCAACTTTCTCCGTCCGTCTGTGGTGACAGGCAATTGATGGTCTTTGCAAAGATACGGGCACAGGTCGTCTTGCCAACTCCACGTGGCCCGCAAAACAGGTAAGCGTGTGCAAGCTTGCCGCTGTGAATCGCGTTCTTCAAGGTCGTCGTCAACGATTGCTGGCCTACGACGGAATCAAATGTAGCTGGCCGGTATTTGCGAGCAGATACTATGTATTCTTGCATTTTATAATGGATTGTATTTGAATTCTGACATAGATATTATGTGATACAAATTTAGGAATTTTTATCGTTAATTGACGTACATCAACTCTTTTTTTTCTATCTTTGTGACAAAAATAACCTAATACTTCTTTTCTGTATTATGAACAGGATGCATTCTCTGGTTGAATTCATTGGAAGGCATAAGTATGCTTTTACGGTGTTTTTCATTATTATGATTGTCGGCCTTCTGGATGAGAACAGTTGGTATAACCGTTATCAGCGTTTGCAGAGTATCAGGGAACTCCGTATGGAGATGCAGGCTTACAGAGACCAGTATGACCGTGACACAAGGGAACTGGAACGACTGTCAAGACGTGACTATGTAGAAAAGTTTGCACGTGAGCGCTATCTGATGAAACGTGACAATGAGGATGTCTATGTCATATCGCAACGTCCTGATTCTATCTGGCAAGAATGAAGTTAATACTGCGTTTCCCATACTATGCATACCAAGTGTTGATATGCTTTCCTGTATTGTTGATTTCTACGATACTTACAGCCATTGTCACATTGGCGGGGTGCTCTGTATCTGATGCCCGGTGGTGGGGGTATTATCCTCCTATGATATGGAGCAGACTAATGTGTAAGGTTCCACTCTTGAAAGTGTGTGTAGAGGGGAGAGAAAACCTGGATCCGAAGCAGTCTTACGTATTTGTAGCAAATCATCAAGGTCCGTATGATATCTTCTTGATTTACGGGTGGATAGGACGTCCGTTCAGTTGGCTTATGAAGAAGGAACTGGCGGATATTCCAATATTGGGTAGCGCTTGTCTGAAAGCAGGTCATATCCTGGTGGACAAAAGTGGTCCCAAGGCTATCAAGCATTGTCAGGATCAAGCGCAAAATGCATTGCGAAACGGCGGATCTATTGTCGTCTTTCCCGAAGGTTCGCGTACTTTTACCGGACATATGGCGCATTTCCGACGCGGCCCTTTTGTGTTGGCTAATGAAATGCGCCTACCTATCGTGCCAATAACGATTGACGGCAGTTTTCAGGTACTTCCCAGACAGAAGGGTTTTAATTTCGTGAACAGACATCCCCTGCGCCTGATTATCCACAATCCTATTCCATTCCGCGATGATATGGAAGGCATTATAAGTGAATCCTACAGGGTAATCGAGTCTGGCCTGCCAACGGAATTTCAGGGATTCAGAGAAAATCCTGACCAGTGAGTAGTTTCCTACTTTGCTACGGAAATATTTTCCGTACTCCAGAGTCCGATATCAGTGTCTTAAGGGTATCGCTGCAATGCGTGACTGATGCCGACCGCCTTCAAACGGTGTGTTAAGGAACTCGTCCATTATGGCGCGTGCCATATCGTTGTCGATAAACCTGCCTGGCATTACTAAAACATTTGCATCATTATGCTGACGGGTAAGGTGTGCAATCTCTGGCATCCAGCATAGTCCTGCACGAATGCCTTGATGCTTGTTCAGGGTCATTGATATTCCTTCGCCAGAACCACATATCGCAATTCCTGGGCAGACATCACCTCGTTCTATTCCTTCTGCTAATGCATGACCATATACGGCATAGTTACAGCTGGCTTCGTCGTATGTGCCGTAGTCCTTGTATTCTATGCCTTTTTCGTTAAGGTATTCCTTTACGAATTGCTTCAGCTTGAAACCTGCATGATCTGAGGCTATACCGATTTTCATGGTTCTATTCTGTTTATAGGATTGACTTTGCTTGCTTGTATACGTTCTCTGCCGTGTAACCGAGTTTCTCGTCGAGAACCTTGTATGGTGCAGAAAAACCGAAAGATTCAAGTCCATAGACAAAACTGTCTGGATGTGCTCCGACGAGGAATCCCTCAAGATTAACCGGAAGTCCTGCACTGAGTCCGAAAACCTTGGTACCGACAGGGAATATCATACGCTGGTATTCTATAGGTTGCTGGCGGAAGAGACCTTCACTGGGTGCGCTTACCGTGCGTACCTTGTAGCCGTCCTTACGCAACAGGCGTGCACCTTCGATAAGCGTGCTTACCTCTGAACCGTTTCCAACAAGGATAATATCCGGATTTTCGTCGCTTTCCGCGCTGATGTATGCTCCTCTGCGTACTTGTTCGTATGGCGTTCCCTTGGGAAGCGGAACGATGTTTTGCCGCGAGAGTATGAGGGCTGTAGGCGTATTAGTGTTTTCCATAGCCATCTGCCAGCATATTGTAGTTGCATTGCAGTCTGCCGGACGAAGCACCAACATACTGTTGCGACCACTGTGGTTCTTCAGCTTCTCCATCAGACGAATCTGTGCTTC
>DFKL01000141.1 GCA_002373535.1 Prevotellaceae bacterium UBA3646
ATACCTGAAGGACACCTATGGCATTACGGTGTATCAGGAACAGGTCATGCTGCTCAGCCGTTTGCTGGCAGGCTTCACCAGGGGCGAGAGCGATGCCTTGCGCAAGGCTATGGGAAAGAAGAAGAAGGACATAGTCGATGCCATGAAGCCCAAGTTCATCGAGGGAGGAAAGAAGAACGGCTATGACCCCAAGGCCCTGGAGAAGATCTGGGGCGACTGGGAGAAATTTGCGTCGTACGCCTTCAACAAGTCCCATGCAGCCTGCTATTCATGGGTTGCATACCAGACTGCATATCTCAAGGCACACTACCCCAGCGAATTCATGGCAGCACTTCTGACCAGGCGCAAGGACGACATCAAGGAAATAACAAAGCTGTTGGACGAGTGCAAGTCACTGGGAATCGATGTTATGGGACCGGACGTGAACGAGTCTCACTGCAACTTCGGCGTAAACGACAAGGGACAGATCAGGTTTGGCCTGAATGCCATCAAGGGCTTTGGCGAATCGGCTGCCGAGGCCATCGTGAAGGAACGCGACAAGAACGGCCCGTTCAAGGGTATCTTTGATTTCGTACAGCGTGTACCCATGTCTGCCGTCAAACGTAGCGGAATGGAGTGTCTTGCACTGAGCGGAGCATTTGACACGTTCGCCGGCGAGCTGTCCCGCGAGCAGTTCTTCGCCCCCAACCACAAGGGAGAGATATTCCTTGACACGCTCGTCAAATTCGGCAACAGCTACCAGCAGAGCATGATGGAGGCAGAATACTCGCTGTTCGGCTCGGAAATGGTTGAAATCTCGACCCCGCCCATTCCTGTCGCTCCGGCGTGGAGCTCCATGGAACGCCTCAACAAGGAACGCAGTCTGGTAGGCATCTATCTTAGCGCTCACCCGTTGGATGAGTACGCGGTTATCATTCGCGACGTCTGCAGCATGCACGCTTCTGACCTCAATAACCTGCAGCCGTTCGAGAACTGTGAGTTCTCGCTTGGCGGCATCGTCACCGGCATGCGCACCGGCATCAGCAAGAACAATTACCAGTATGGTATCGTCACCATCGAAGACTATAGCGGTCAGGGAGAGTTCTTTCTCTCTGGCGACGACTTTGCAAGATACAGCGGCTACATGTTTGCCGGCAACATCATATACATTACCGGAATGGTGCAGAGGCGCAAGTTTTCCCCTGACCGTATGCAGATACGCATAGGCAACGTACAGTTCATGCATGATGCCAAGGACGGTATCGTACATAAGATTACCGTCAGCATCAAGACATCAACTGCCGTCAGGGAAGAAGACAAGTTTGCCGATGACATCGTCGAACTCGGCCAGCATCTGCTTGATTGCAGCGTGCAGAGACCCACGCCCGAGCACCGTGGAGCCGAAGTCGAGATTGTCTTCCGCGACAATTCCGGACAGATACTGGCAACACGTCCGCACAACCTGCATGTCGATGTCACGCGCGGACTGGTAGATTTTATCGACAGATGCGAGAACATGGAATATATAATTAACTGAGGCGTATATGAGTCTCACAAAACACAACAACTATGGCACAACACATTACAAGTGACAATTTCGAAGCACTTTGCAACACAGGCAAGCCCCTGGTTCTGGATTTCTGGGCCACTTGGTGCGGACCATGCCGCCGTATGGCACCCGTTATCGAGGAACTGGCAGAAGAATATGACGGACGGGCCATTATCGGCAAGTGCGACATCGAGGAAGACGAAAAACTTCCCATGCGCTACAGCGTGCGTAACATTCCTACTATCCTGTTCATCAAGGACGGCGCCGTCGTAGACAAGCAGATCGGAGCATGCCCCAAGGCAACCCTGCAGCAGAAGCTTGATGCCCTGCTCTGAGGATAATATACGACACCTATATAGGAGAAAGACATATCATGAGCGACAATCTGATCAGCGAGGAGATGCTCTTTGCCGAGGAAGAGCACAGGACCGTACGTTTTATCCGCAGCTACCTGCCCCAGGAACTCAAGGACAAGTTTGCCGAGGATGACATATACTACTTCCTGGATGCCTTTGCCGAGTACTGCGAGAAGACGGGCATCATGGACAACGACACCGAGGAGACGGACATCGACATTGACGATGCGGCAGGCTTCATGTGCAAGTTGGCCGGGAAGGAAGGCATAGGCACTTTCAGTCCCGAGGATGTACGATGGATAGTTGACGGCCAGCTTGAGTTCTGGGACAGTCAGGAATCGGAATAACGGATTGTCCGGGCAAGGATGGACGACTTGAGATTCATGCGCATGGCGCTTCGCGAGGCACAGGCCGCACTGGACGAGGGCGAGATACCCGTCGGTGCGGTAGTGGTCTGTAACGGACAGGTTATAGGCCGTGGACATAATATGACCGAACGGCTGAACGATGTCACGGCACATGCCGAGATGCAGGCAATTACGGCAGCATCGGAATACCTGGGAGGCAAATACCTGACGGACTGCACACTCTACGTCACCGTAGAGCCCTGCATAATGTGTGCAGGCGCCCTGGGCTGGTCACAGGTTCCACGCATCGTATACGGATGTGCCGATCCCAAGCGCGGCTACATGACATACGCTCCCCGCGCCCTGCATCCCAGATGCGAGGCCGTAGGCGGTGTCATGGAACAGGAATGCAGGGAAATGATACAATCCTTCTTCAGGCAGAAAAGATAATGGCAGCTCACAACGACTTTGGCTCCCAAGGCGAGGATATTGCCATTCAGCACCTGCGTGCCAAGGGGTATCAGATCATGGACAGGAACTGGCGTAGCGGCCACAAGGAGATTGACATCATTGCCACGAAGGACGGCACCGTGGTCTTCGTCGAGGTCAAGGCCCGTGCCAATGCATACTACGGCAACCCCGAGGATGCTGTCGGCTACCGCAAGATACGCAACCTGATAGAAGCCGCCGATGCATACCTGCGCCTCAATATGATAGACCTCCCATGCCGCTTCGACGTAATAACCATAACCGGTGCAGCAAGCCACCCGTATATACGACATTTCGAACAAGCCTTCCGACCATGAAGACTATCCATATTGCAGAGACCACATCCACCAACGACTTCCTGCGGGACTACTCCCCACAGGAAGATATCACCATAGCATGGACAGACTTCCAGACCCATGGACGCGGACAAAGCGGGGCTTGGATCAGCGAGGCAGGAAAAAACCTCCTGTTCAGTGTCCTCCTGACACCGGACCGCATGCCGGCCTCAGAAGGATTCATCCTGAGCCAGGCCAATGCCGTGGCCCTGCGGGACACCTTGCAGGAATATGTCGGAGAAGTATGGATCAAGTGGCCGAACGACATCTATACCGACAACCGTAAGATTGCCGGCACACTCATAGAGAACCAGCTGTGCGGCAAGACAGTCAGCCGCAGCGTCATCGGGACAGGAACAAACATCAACCAAAGCGTATTCCCTGACGGACTGGCAGCACCGGCAACAAGCATCGTGTCAGAGACGGGTGCCACGGTGCCTCCCGAGGAAGTACTCAACCGTTTCGCAGGACATTTCGTCAGATACTACACAGACATACAGGAAGGCAGGTACTACGGCATACGCGACACATACCGCCAGTCACTGTACCTGCGCGGAAAGGAACACCTGTATGCAGACAAGGACGGCATATTTACCGGTGTCATCATTAACGTGGAGCCCGACGGGCGTCTGGTCGTTATGGACGACAAAGGAATCGAGCGCCGGTATGCCTTCAAGGAAATCAAGCTGATACACGGCGACCACCGATATCACCTTTGACATGAATAAGAATAATACTAAACATATATGAAATTCAAGAGAATTCTGCTCAAGCTTTCCGGAGAAAGCCTGGCAGGCGAACAGAAGCAAGGTATCAATGTAGGGCGTCTCTCCCAGTACGCAAACCAGATCAAGGAGATAGCCGGGACCGGAGTCCAGATAGGCATAGTCATCGGCGGCGGCAACATCTTCCG
>DFKL01000171.1 GCA_002373535.1 Prevotellaceae bacterium UBA3646
TGGAGCGCAAGCTGCAGGAGCAGATTGGCGGCTACGAGAGCATGTATGCCTTGTGGGGCGAGTTTGATGCTTCGCTGGTCGAGGTCAAGGATGTGGTGATGGATGTGAAGAAGATTGCCGGCGTGCGTGTGCCGGTGCTGACGAACATCGCTCTGAGTGTGCGTCCGTTCGGCTTGTTCTCTGCTCCGAAATGGTATTTTGACGGTATCAGGCTGCTGCAGGGGCTGGCCAAGACGGCGGTGGAGCGTGAGTTCGTGCTGGCGAAACTGTCTTTGCTGGACCATGCGCGTAAGAAGACGACGCAGAAGGTGAACTTGTTTGAGAAGGTTCAGATTCCGGGCTTCCAGGAGGCTGTGCGCAAGATAAAACGTTTCATGGAGGATGAGGAGAATCTGTCGAAATCGAGTCAGAAGATCCTGAAATCGCTGCAGCAGAAACGTGCCGTAAAAGAACAGGAGGTGGCTGTATGATACAGAAGATGAAGAAACTGACGTTTCTTGTCTATCACAAGGAATATGACGGTTTCCTGGTTGAGTTGCAGAAGCTGGGGGTGTTGCATATACAGCCTTCGGCTGATCAGTCACAGGCTGAGCCTGATGCCTTGCGCAGACTGAGGGAGGAACTGCGTGTGGTGCAGGAGGTAAAGGCTTCGCTGCTGAAAACGGCGGGCTTGTTTGACGAGGATGTCGTTCCCGGTGATGCGGATGCTGCCATAGTGGCTCGCGTGACGGAGATTGACGAGCGTCTGCGTGTCGTGGATGCGGCATTGGAGAGGGCTCGTAGTGACGAGGGGCTGCTGGCTCCATGGGGCGACATAGACAGGGTGCAGATGGAGCGTCTGCACAAGGCTGGCCTGCAGGAGTATTTCTATAGGGTGGACCGTGCCTACTTTGACAAGAAGCTGACGGACTATAGTGACTTGGAGATAAGCCGCGACAAGAAGTTTGTGTATTTCATGGCCTTTTCGGTGGACGGCAGGGAGCCTGAGGGTATTGCGGCCGTCCCGCTGTCTCTGCCTGACGTTACGTACAGCGAGGCGAGGAAGCGTGTCGCTGAACTGAATGGGGAGAGAGACAGACTGACGGCGGAGCGTATGGACATTGCGTCCAATCGCATCGGTGGCATAAAGGCTTATGAAGCGGTGTTGCTGAACAGAATTGCCCGTGAGGTGGCTGACTTTGATACGTTGCGTGCCGCGGGTGAGACGGTAATGGTATTGGAGGGATGGTTCCCCGTGGTGCAGCTTGAGGCTGTCGAGAGGTTCCTGAAGGGGGCTGACGTGTATTATGAGATGCGTGACCCGGTGGAGACGGATTTGGTTCCTACGCAGTTCCGCAACAACTGGTTCAACCGTATGTTCGAGCCTCTGACCAAGATGTATGGCTATCCGTGCTATGATGAATGGGATCCTACTCCGGTAGTGGCGCTGTTCTTCACGTTGTTCTTTGCCATCTGCATGGGTGATGCGGCTTATGGTGTGATATTGATGTTGTATGGCCTGCTGGAGATGAGGGGCTTGGCGAGGAAGACGCCTATCCTGGGTGAGATGTTGCACGGTTGTGGCGGAATGCTCGTAACCTTGGGTGCTGCCACGACGGTTATCGGCTTGTCGCTGGGCACGGTGTTCGGTACGAATATGGCTGAGTGGACGTTTGTCTCGTGGCCTCCTGCCGTGGTGGAGTATTTCCGTTTCGTTCAGGGTAAATTCCCTGGTACGGAGTATTCGTTCCAGATGGTCGCTGCTATCATAATAGGTGTCGTGCATCTGTGCATTGCCATGTTGGTAAAGGCTCTGCTATACAGCAAGAAGGAGGGCTTCGTGAACAATCTGGGCCAGTGGGGCTGGACGCTGCTGATGGTAGGTGGTATCGTTACGGGTACGCTGGCGGCGATCGGAACATTGAGCCAGGAGGTGACGACGTGGCTGCTGATAGGCATCGGCGGCGTGGCTGCTGTTTGTATATACTTCCTGAACAATGTGCAGCGCCTGAGGAACAGGTTCGTGCAAGGGTTGATAATCAATCCTCTGGCTGGACTGTACGATACGTATAATATGGCCAGCGGCCTGCTGGGTGACGTGCTGAGCTATGTGCGCCTGTATGCGTTGTGTCTGGCCGGCGGTGTGCTGGGCTCGGCTTTCAACAGCATAGGCTCGATGTGTGCCGAGGGCTTTACGGGGGGCATTGCCGTGGCTGTGCTGATTTATGTAGTAGGTCATTTGCTGAATCTCCTGCTTTCGGGTATTTCGGCATTCGTGCATCCTCTGCGTCTGAACTTCGTGGAGTATTTCAAGAATGCCGGCTATAACGGCAGGGGGATTGCATACGAGCCTTTCAGGAATAAATAAAAAAAGGAATAATAATCAATAATAACAAATCAATTATGGACATTAATGTAATTCTGGGTTATCTGGGTCTTGGCCTGATGCTCGCGCTTTCCGGAATAGGAAGCTGTTATGGAACAACTATCGTAGGTAATGCTGCCGAGGGTGCTTTGAAGAAGGATCCGAGCAAGGCTTCGAGCTACATGATTCTGAGTGCCTTGCCTGCTACTCAGGGCTTGTATGGCTTCCTGGCCTTGTTCTTGCATGCTTCAAGGGTAGTAACGGACGGTCCTCTGATGTTTGGCGTCGGTCTGGGCGTCGGTCTGGTATGCTTGTTCTCTGCTATCCGTCAGGGACAGGTCTGTGCCGCCGGTGTACAGGGATTGGCTCAGGGGCACGATGTTATGACTAACACGATGATCTATGCTGCCCTGCCTGAGTTCTATGCCATCCTTGCCCTGGTTGCTACCTTCCTGGTGTAACGGGGGATAGAGATATCTGTCGGAAACAATAGCAGCCAGGGGCGTGTGCCTCTGGCTGCTGTTGTATATGTGGTGACATGGTGTGGATGGCTACCAGAAAATTTTTTGCATTTTCTCTCCTTTGTTTGGAGAAAACAAAACTTTTTCTTAATTTTGCAGATGACATCACCAGTTAGTCCATGTAAAGGCTGCTGGTGGGTAAGGCGGACGAGTTTCGCAAAGGAGGTATCAAAGCCTCAAGACATTTGGTTTTGATGCTCTCATGGCAACGCCTCGTGCAGGCAACAGCTGTCAGGACATCAGAAGGGACGTTTACTAAACGTTAGTCTTCTACCATCAAACTTCGCAACTTTGATTATTTCCAAGAAGATAACGCAACAGTAGCGTCCACGTGGGTGATTTTATCCAAGTCCCTCACCTTCTCTCATAATACATTATCATAGGTGTATTGTGTCTAAGGTGCTTGTATTTCTATAATATCCCTCCGACGTGGGCTAACTGGTTGCTAATCCTTGGAAATGGCAATGCGAAGGCCTGATGGTGGGATTAGCAGAGTACAGACACCCACGTCTTTTCGTTTCCCTTAACTTTAATTACTAATCGCTGAATCAGGGTATCTATAGGCTATATGTATTAAGTATTATGAATATACAAGATGTGGTTCATGTTATTGCTCTGTTGCCTAATGAATTTAGTTCTCATCAATTGATTGAGAAATATATACGAGAGTTAGAAGCTGATTATATTGATAGGCTTAATCCAGAAAATGGTAGTATGAGAAAATTACATGGTGAAATAGGACGTTTCTTGATGAATAATTCAAACAGATTAGGTATTGAAAAAATAGGAATTAGTATGGATAAAAATATAAAAGGATACGATAGCCCAAATGCTCTTTGGAGGAAAGTTGAATATAGTCGCCCGAATAACATAGGTATTTCTATTATGTTTATAATATTAGTTCTGATGATGTCGCATAGTCTATATGGAGAGTCTTTACATAAAGAGTATAATCCCAATCAAAAAATGGTTATAATATCCAAAACAGTAATAGACACAATAAAGGCAAATCTTATTTTTAAAGAAAAATATGAGCCTATCATATTAGAGAAGTATAAAAAAGGTATTGAAAAAAAAGAAAAAATAGATAGTTTATATTTAAATACTCCCTCAAAAGTAAAGACACCAGAAGAAAAGAAATTATTACAACAAGCATACATGACATATAGTAAGGCTTATTTACCAGAACTAGCAACTAAATTTCGTGTTCCATTACCAAAACCAATTATTATACCTTTTCATACCCGAGTAAAAATGTATACCAAAGATGGCATTGAATTAACAGATAGAAATTTAAAGAAAGGTAAGATTACAAAGGAAGTGAAAGAATACTTGAAGTATTATAGTATCTTTCTGGAAGACAGCTTGAAAGATGAACAGTCTCGAATAAAATTAGGCTGGTGTGAATGGTTAAAAAAAGAGGAGATTCCATATAAGATAATACAAGAGTCGATACTGAATCCCAATTATAGAGGTTTAAACTATAATAGAAGTAGTGTTCTTGACGAGTCAGAATATGCGGGATTGATTAGAGGATGGGAGTTCTTGGATTCAAGCACTGGCACTTTTCGAAAAGACACCTACCCTCAGGAAATAAACTATCTTGTATATAATGAAATTCCTACATATAAAGTCTTCGGTAAAACAAATAGTGTACGAAAAGTGTATGACAATAACGGAAATCTAAAATACATATCTGGATTGAACAGGTCTATAAGTATAGAGGAACTTGAAGACATAAAAAGAATAGTATATCTGGAAGACTATAAAAACAATAAACATAATATCAAATCACAATCCCATAAAACTCTTCAATTTCTCGAAAAGAGTTTAAGCACACCAAATGAAGTAACTAATATAAAATATAAAAAAAGAAATTTGTTACTTAAGAGTGCTATGGTTATGGATTCCTATATTAAAGTTGCAGCTTTTAATCCTGTACTATCTGAGAACTATGCTAAAGTGCTAAAATCGAGTGACAAAATGAAAAAAATGCAAGAAGAGGCTAAGAAAATTGATGTTGTGGGGTTGAGGTATATAGAACAGTTAGAAGAGGATCATAAAAACGATTTCGAATATGTTTATCAAATAGACAGACTCTCTGATACAAGTTTTAGGGTAGTTTATTTGAATGCACAAACATTGACTCCGTCATATTGCGCGGTAGTTTTATATTATACAGGTGATAAGCCCTACACGACTAAATTTTCAACCAAATTAGTTCCAATGCCATCTGATATTCCTACTGTGATAATCAAGTAAAAAAACCTTGTTTTATATGCTTAAAACGAGAAATCATATAACAATTTGAGTCACACAAAATAACTGAATAACAGGACTTTGAGCTATGTTTTGTCCTGCAAAATGAGCTATAGGTCGAAAAAGACGTAGTTATTGTTGCGCTTGTAGTAGTCGGCGGCAATATTACGTGCTGCCTGAAGTGTTGCCATGGCAATACGTTCTTCTGATTGGGCTCTCTGTCGTTCTGCTTTCATGTCGTTCGTATATTGTTGTTCAACTTTCTGCCTGATGGAATCAAGAAATGCTTCTGCTTCCTTGCGCCGGGCTAATGAAAAAATAGTAAGAATAACGAAAAATATAATATTTTCCAGTCTTGTCGCGATAGGACAAGTGTAATTTTCCCAAGGTGGTGGTATGTCTGGATGTTTCTGTCTGGGAGTCGTGTGTCTTTTTTTTACGTCGGTTGTAGGGTGACTGTGCAATCGGGTGTGGTGTCTGTGGTGTCTGTGCCATTGTAATCGAGCATCATGCTGTGCAGTGCTTCCAACAGCCGGTCCTTGATGTCGTGCCGTATGTCTTCGGTTTTCTGACGGATGTTGGCATAGATGGCTGATCCGCCGTGACTGGCTTCGTCGCCATGGGTAAATGCCATGACGGCCTGAATAAGGTCTTCGCCAAGAATGTAGAGTGCCATCGTCGCCAGTGTGTTTCCCAGTATATGGTTCAGACTGGTCCTTATCTGTTCGAGTGCTTGTTCCTTGAGCAGGCTCAGCCCGTAATCGTGTGTGTCGGTGTATGACTTGCCGTCAGGACCTGTGGCTGTGGCTTCGATGGTGATGGTCTTGCTGGTGATGCTGACATTTTGTGTCTTGGTGTCAACCTGAAGTGTACGGATATAGGAGGGGTATGTGGTGAGACCGCCGGTGCTGATGTCCCAGATGTCCCAGGGGGTGCCGTTGACGGAAAACTGTGCCCTGGATATGTCGTGGACGTGGGAATGGCCGCTGAGTACGTAGTGTATTCCTGCTTCTGCAAAGGCTTGGCGTACTTCGGTTGGCGTGACTGGGCGGACATTGCTGTCGAGGGTCTGGTATCTGACGTTGTACAATGTGCGGGGGAGCAGTCGTGCCTGGTTGTTGAAGTGTTCAAGCAGTTGCTGGTGTACGAGGGCGATAATAGTCCGGCCTTCGCTGCGCAGGGTATGGGCGGTGTGTGCCAGCCATTGCAGGTGTGAGGTGGTGATGCATCCGTCGCTGACGTACCGGCCTGTACCGTATATGTTGGCGTCGAGGCCTATGACTGCCATGTCGCTGCCTATGCGCTGTGCCCAGGACAGGGTGCCTGTGTGTCGTATGTCGCCGATGAAACCGGCATATATTGTTCTAAAGTCCTGTGGCGTGGTTTCTTCGTCTCCCAGGTGGTGTGGGTTTAGGATGTCGTGGTTGCCGGGAACGACCAAGACCCGGATTCCTGCTGTACTGACATTGTGCAGCAGGGTGCTGACGGCTTGGTGTCCTGCTTTTTCTCCGTTGTATGTGAGGTCTCCGCTGATAAGCAGGAGGTCGGGCTTGCCGGCTTTTATGCTGTCCAGTGCTGCCTGTAGCAGTTGGTAGCTTTGGGCGTCCATCTTGCCAGGGGTGTCTCCGAGCTGACTGACATGTATGGGGGATACGACGTGGCAGTCGCTGATGACGGCAATCCTGACATCGGCCAGAGTGTGCTGTGTGCCGGTGATGATGGCTATGGACAGGAGGAGGCGCTTGAGGGTCACAGGTCGCTGCTTATTCTGTCTTGGCCTTGGGCAGTGTGTAGTTGAGTATGAGTGAACCTGCGAGTGCACTGGCTATGGTGCCGCTGAGGATTCCGAGCTTGGCGTCGTTGAGGAGTGTGAGCATGGTCTCGGCATCGTGGCCAGGCAGTGTGGGCGGATAGGAGAGTGCGGACATGAACATGCTGACGGTGAACCCTATTCCGCATAGTGCGGCTACGCCTGCCATTGCTCCCCACGTGGTGTTCTCGGGCATCTGGACGATATTGAGCTTGATGCTGATCCAACTGGCGGTGAAGACGCCTGTGAACTTGCCTATGAGCAGGCCTGTGAAGACTCCCAGCCCTACGCCTTGGAAGAGATTGGCGAGGCTCATCCCGTCGAAGCATACGCCGGCATTGGCGAAGGCGAACAGGGGAATGATGAAGAAATTGATGGGGTTGCGAAGGATGTCCTCCATGTCCTGCAGCGTGGATATAAGGTGGTCACTGGCTGCCTCGATGGCACGCAGGTCCTGGATGTTGTCTTCGCTGAGCATATTGGGTGTCTTCCTGTCACGGGCTGTGACCTTGATGTGGGGAAACTTGTCGATATGCTTGCGTATGCGCTCGATATAGAAGCGTGTTCCGTTGTTGAGCCTGGCGGGGACGCAGAATGCGAGCAGGACGCCTGCTATGGTTGCGTGTATGCCGCTGTTCAGCATAAGCCACCACATGGCGATGCCTATAGTGAAGTATGCCATCTTGGTGGCTGACTTCCAGAAGAATGAGGTGAGCAGGCACAGTCCTGCACAGGCAAATGCGCCTAAAAGGTGTGGTATGCTGATGTGGTCGGTGTACTTGACGGCTATGACGATAATGCCTCCGAGGTCGTCGGCTACGGCGAGGGCTGCGAGAAAGACCTTGAGTCCGAGGGGAACGCGCTTGGAGAACATGCTGAGGACTCCCAGGCTGAATGCTATGTCCGTGGCCATGGGTATGGGCAGGCCGCGGCTCATGACACCAAGCATGTCCGGATCGCTGACTGTTGAGTGCAGGGTAATAAAGAAGATGACAATGGGCATCAACATGCCTCCGCATGCGCCGATGACGGGGAGCATGGCCTTTTTTACACTGGAGAGCTCGCCGCCGCAGAAAATCTCACGCTTCAGCTCAAGGCCTACGCTGAGGAAGAAGATGGCCATGAGGAAGTCGTTGATGAACTGCAGGAGATTCATGTCCTGGCCGTGATGGCTAAACAGGTGGAAGCTGCCGATGCTGAGGCTCACTTCTTCCTGCCAGAAGGATTGATACCATTCCTTTGTGGACGGCAAGTTGGCTACGACCAGGGCGGCTATGGTGGCAAGGACAAGAAGTACGCTGCTGGAGACGTACTTCCTGACCATTTGTATAAAGGTATAGTTTTTTTCCATGTGTCTATTTGAGGCAGTCTGCTATGAACTGTTCCATTTCTGCTTCGTGTTTCTCGATAGAGAGCAGCAGGTGTAGCTGGTTGTCGGCTCGTACGAGGTTGTGGGTGGGGTACTGGCACTTCCAGTATTTGTCGCCTGAGAGGTAGTCCCACAGGAAGCGTACACACTGCATGTACGGGAAGAGTTTTACGGCATAGGGGAGGTTTTCGATTTCAACGCGCGTCAAGAACGTGCTTGCGCTGCTGAGGTAGCCTTCGGTGAATGCCTTGAAGATGTCGATGTTGAATCCTACGGCGTCCATGTCGGGGTCGTCCTCGGCTACCTTGTTGGCTGCGGTGCGCAGGAAGTCGCCGTAGTCACTGAAGATGAAGTTGGGCATGACGGTGTCGAGGTCTATGACGCAGAGGACGTTGTCCTGCTGGTCGAACATCATGTTGTTGACCTTCGTGTCGCAGTGGCACACGCGTTTGGGCAGGATGCCTTCGCGTCCCATGCGCTCGGCCTTGCACATATAGTCGGCACGGGCGTCTATCTCCTTGAGTATGGCCTGGACCTTGGGCTCGCTGACGCGGCCTGCGGGGTCTTTGGCTATTACTTCGCGCAGCTGTTGCAGGCGGAACTCCATGTTGTGGAAGTCCTTGATGGTCTCGCCGAGCTCGACGGGTATGTCGGCAAGCATGGCCTGGAAATTGCCGAAGGCCTTGCCTGCGGCACGGCTGGACTCTGGGTCTACGGCTTGCTTGGTTATCGCGTTGTCGATGAAGATCATCATGCGCCAGTACTGGCCGTCTACGACGGCATACAGCTTGGAGGGGTCTTCCTTGCTGGGCATGAAGGTGAGTACCTTGCGGTCTATGTCGGTTTCACCGGCTGCCTCAAGCTTCTTGCGGATATGTGTGGTGGTTGCATATATGTTGCGCATGACCATATCTACGTCCGGGAAGACGTTGGTGTTGACGCGTTGCAGGACGTAGTCCGGCTGGTCGGGTTCGGCTGTCTTTACCTTGAGTGTGTCGTTGATGAGACCTGCTCCCAGGGGCTTGATTTCGCTCACCGTACCGCGGATGGCAAAGTGCCCGACGATTCTTTTCAGTTCGTTCTGTTCCATAGTAATATGTATTTAAGTGTTTTGTCTTTTGTTGGGCAATGTATGGCAAATATAGGCAAATATTCTTGATTTTTTATTATTCTTTGCCTGATTTGTGGTTCTTTTTCCGTCATTTCTTCATTTTCCGGCATGCTGCAAGGTGCCGTCGGGTGTCCAGCCTTCGGCCTGAATCTGGAATGTGCCGGGGGTTGAGTTGTTGGCTACGCGTATAGTGGCTCGTCCCTGGTGGTCGAGGACGAGGCTGGGATTCCAGTACAGTGTCCTGCGGTAGTCCTGTGGCGGTGGCGGGGTGGTGCCGTAGTCGGGGTTGTAGAACTCGTCGGGTATGCTGAATCCGTCCATGACCCAGCGTCTGTTGACCTGATATGTGCGTACGGCATCGTCGGGCAGCAGTCGCAGGTCTACGCGGACTATGGGCTGGTTGCTGCCCTGGAAGTCGGCGTCGCCCTGGCGGCGGGGTGCATAGTCGGTGTAGATGTACACACGGTCGAGGTTGCTGAGGAGACGGTATTTGTCGAGGTGGTGCGTGCTGAGATTGAATGTCTCCTCGGGCATCTGTTGAATGCCTTGGTTCCTGGCGGCCGTACTTTGCTTGGATCGCTCCATGTCGTTGCGTGCATTGACGGCTTTGCCGTCGTATCGTACTTCGACGGGGTAGTTGCGGTCCATGCCCATGTCGCCGATGTAGGCGCGGGAGATGTCGGTGACGAACTTGTCGCTGCCTTGAAAATAGCCTGGACATAGTCCTGCGTCTATGGTGGTGTTGTATGCTTCGTATGCGTCTATGACGTAGGCGGGCTTGCCTGGGATGAATTCCATGCGGCCGCGGCGACGGCTGCCTACCGTCACTTCGCCAAGTGTGTGTACGTCGATTTCGTGGCTGTCGTACTGACGTTGGTCTGCAGGCGCGGGTGCCAGTGTCTTCTGGTAGTGGTCGTATGGCTTGACAAAGCGTGGGTAGATGGGGTCTATCTTTACGTAGAACTCGGGATATACCATGTCTTTGTCGTCTTTCTTGTCAATGCCGTTCTGCACCCAGATATGGGACCTGGCTTGTTTCTTTTCCTGCTTGCTCCACCGGAGTGTGTCGCTGGCGGCAAGAAAGAAGTAGTGCTGATCGTAGTAGCGTGGCATCTTGATGGTGAACAGTCCTCCGTCTTCGACTGGCATTTCGCCTAGAACGCTTTCTGAACCCGGCTGGGTCCACTCGGCATGTACCTTTACCGAGGGCTTTACGCCTTTTTCTTTCTTGCGGAAACGGTCGTTGGCCGTATTGGTATTTGTGGCGATTTCACCGCTCATGTCGAGTAGCTGGCGACTGTTGGCATTCATTTCGTCCAGTGCGTCCGGCTCCTGGGTGGGATCGGGGTTGGTGTATGACTGTGTCTCAGAATCCTGTGCCATCTGTGCTCCTTCCTTGGTAAAGTCGGAGAGGTTCTCTATCAGCTCGTAGTTGTAGACGCCTCCCTTGACGAGCTGGTATCTTGATTCGGGGAGGTGTAGCAGTTCCCAGTTCTTGGGTACTGCCATCTGGTGCCATGAGTATCTTCGCCAGCCTTGTGTCATCATCAGCAGGTCGAGGGCGGTGCGGTGTTCCTGGTCGTCTTCCCTGAAGTACCAGTCGGGATCTGGTATGAATCCACGTATCTGGCTGGAGAGGAGCATCTCGGCCATGATGCTGGCATTGTCATATATGAACTTGCTGCCTGCTGCGTCGCGCACGGAAATACTGAGGTGCGCACCTGGTGCTCCCTGTATTTGCAGGTCTGTCATCTCGTATGGCTTTACCGACTGTTCCGGCATGTCTGATATGCTTACGTTTTGTGTCTGCATGTCTGGCGCGCGGAAGAAGGCAAGGCGGTCTGCATAGATGCGTCCCTGACTGTTGAAGACGGTGACTTGATAGACTCCGCTGCTGCCTGGGGATGGGGTATATGTGAGGGTGTCGTGCGTGACGGTGCTGAAATGCTGAAGTATGCCGTCTTTCATGACGGTGATGCCGAGCTGCTCGCTGGCGGCGGTGCCGACAGGGATGGCGCTGATTTTTATGTGACGGGGTGTGGCATCGACGTAGAGGCTTACTCCGTCCTGGCGTATCTTAGGGAGCTCGCAGGTGACGGGTGTTCCCTGGCTGCCGGCCTGGAACACGGCTTTGAGCCGTCCATGGGTGGGAACGTCTGCTTCCATGACACCACGGCCTCTGTTCCGGGTCTGGTATCGGCGCCCTTGTATGGTGACGGTTCCGTCCACGTACTTGCCTTCGTAATCGCGTGCCTCCCACGCTATGCGCTGGCGGGTGCCTGCCATGAGGCCGCCGCCTTCGGGGTAGAAGGTGACATGTACGGCGTTCTTGTCTTTGTCGTCACGTATGTGCCGGGAGAGGGGACGGAGTGTCATATCGGGGTAGTACTGGCCTGGCTCCAGGGGCTTGTCGTATACGGGGAAGACACGGCTATAGAGCTTGTCGTAGTCGCGATAGTAGTCTCGGGCCATCTGCTTGTTGAAGAAGTATTTTTCAGCATAGCGGCTGTGAGGGTGCTGGCTTGTGCCCCAGTTGAGCTGCCAGCGTGTATATGCGCGCAGTTCGTAGTAGCCGCTGTAGAGGGTGTCGGCAAGGGCTATGCTGCCGACGGCTTCGCCTTCCTTGACTTCGAGCATCTGGCGTTGTACGAGGTAGCCGTCGTGGTTGAGGAGCTCGGCATACAGGATGCCGCTGATGTTGCTGGGCCTTCCTGTGTCGCTACGCCGTATGTATGCCTTGTAGTATATGGTGTCGCCGAGGTAGTAGCAGGTGTTGTCCATGTGTATGTAGACGTATTCCTGTGGCAGGGTCTTGCCGAAGGCTTGCAGTCGGCGTGCGTATTCCTGCAGCAGGCTGTCCGGATGTTGTGCCGAGGATGCGGCCGAGGAGAGAAGTACGGCAATTGCCGTGACGGTTGCATATCTAAGTACGTTCATAGTCGTCAGGTTGTTTGGTCGTAGAGTCAGACTGTATATCTTATTTGTATTGAAATGTCGTTTTTGGCGCTTGCCGATATCATGTCCTCGCCTGTGGCGATCTTGTCACGGTCCAGCATCTTGGTGATACCGTAGCGGGCTTCGATCATCCAGTGACCGCGGGGGTGTGTATATCTAAGTCCGGCCGCGGCACGTATGCCCTGGCCGAAATATGTGGTCCCGGAAAAGCTGTTCCACATGGCCGGTTCGTACACATAGACCCTGGTCAGGTAGTCCGGGGTGTCAAAATATGCTGCAGTCAGTGCCAGCCTGAGGCTCTTGTCCTTCAACGGCGTGGCTATGAGGTTTTCGCTGACGGCATAGCCTGTGTTCCTTGTCTTCTGACCTCCGGCTGCAACGTGTATGTTGGCTGTGGTCTGCAGTTTGTATCTGTGGCTTGGCTGCAGGGTCCACTGGAACCTGATACGGTGGTGCGGTATCATGGCGTCGTTGGCCTCGCGGCGTTTCATCTGGTAGCGAAGGCCGAGTGTGTGTGTCGACGTGGCGGGGTCGGGGGACGTGTGCCACAGGGCTTCCAGCATGAGGTCCTGGCCGTGGCTGCTGTGTGTCATCTGGTATCTGGGCCAGTAGTCGGCAAAGAGGTCCAGATATGTGGTAAGCGTCCAGTTCTGCCATGGAGTGGCTTCTATCCGTACCATTACTCCCGACTCGTTTTGTGTCTGGCTGCCTTCGGATATGGCGCCGGAGTAAAACGAGTGGTATCTATGACTGTAGTATCTGCCAAGGAGTCCTATCTTCCAGTTGCGTGTAGCCAGGTATGTGACTTTGCCCAGTACGGCAGGTCCTCCGGGACTGACGGCAGATATGTTGTATGCTATCTCGCCTGACAGGGTCCACCGGTAGTGGCTGTACATGGCAGAGAGGCCTATGTTGCCGAAATCGTTGCCGCGTGGGTACCATTGGCGGTATTTCTCGTCTCCCGGGGAGAGGGTGCGGCCGAAGTGCTGCCAGTAGCCTGTCGCTCCGATCGTAAAATGGCGATAGGACAGCTGTGCATGTGCTCCTACGACCGTGGCAGACAGGTTGTTCTTTTTCCTTATCTCGTTCAGGCTGCGATGGTATCCGTCGGTAGTGACGGTCTTTGCGGTTCCGTCGTCATTGAGGGTGGCGTCCATTAGGTTGTACGAGGCAAAGAGGGTAGCCTGCCAGGCGATGCGGCCGGTGCTGACCTGCGGTCTGGCGTCGGAACCGAGGGTTATTGCCGCACCGCGCATGTAGCCTGTCTCGCCGGTTCCTGTCATCGGGCGTATGCCTTGGGTGGTGGAATTCATCATGCCGCTTTTCCCGAACGGCGTACGTGCTGCCATGACAAGGCCCTCGCCCCAGCCGGCACGGTAGTCTCCGATGATTGCCTGACGCACGATGCCGAGGTTGCGCAGGGCTATGTATGCTCCGAAACTGTCGCCCCATCGTTCTCCCTGGTCTTTCTCCATGTGTGCGCCGGCCTGGACATGGCGTGAGGTCATATTGTACCTGAGACGGTTGTACAGAGGGTCGCCTTGGTAATAGCCTGTGCGGAAGCCTTGCCTGCGGTACAGGGGGATGTCGATGCGCGTGTCGATAGTGTGGCGGTGGTCTGTGAACAGTGACTTGAAATCTGTCGGGCGTGACGTCGTGTCACGGACTGTTATTGTAAAGAACAGGGGGAGGATAAGTCTGGTCTCGGTGTCAATCGATGGTATCAATGCCAGTTCGCCCAAAGTTTTCATGGGTCCGTCCAGATGGGTATATGCCTGTATGTCTTCTATCTGGCCTGGTGTAAGAAATGGTATCTGTGCCATTTCTTCGGGTGTGGCGGTGTTTATGTCCAGCGGGTTGGCATGTAGCTGTTCCAGCCCTTGTATGTATTCTTGCCATGAATCTGTCGTCATGGCTTCAGCATCGTAGCTCAGGCTCTGGATGAAGTCTTCCCATGAAACGGATTCGTATGACATAGGATATCTGTAATCAGGCTTGTCTTCCGGCCCGGCAGATCCCAAAGAGCACAAAATGGCAAGGAGTGTGAGCAAGGCCATGACGGTGTTTCCAACTACATAAGCGAAGTGCCCGGAACGGGACTCGAACCC
>DFKL01000170.1 GCA_002373535.1 Prevotellaceae bacterium UBA3646
CTTGTCTACAGTACATGCACCTTCAATCGTTTTGAAGACGACGACAATGCCATGTGGATATGTGAACAACTGGGAGGAGAACTTATGGAGCAGCGACACTTCCTGCCCGGTCGCGACAGGGGAGAGGGCTTCTATTGCTGTGCGATACGAAAGGATAAGCCGCATCCGTCCACGGAAGAAAAACACACACAGCAGGAAATCCATATTACTGACATGATAGGCAAGGTGCGAAATACCCTTCGCGTCATACCGCAGGCATTCATGCTGGAAGGCCCGCCTGTAGAACTTAATTACGAAGAAGCATTGCAGTATCTGCGGCGCGAGGCAATCCGCGTTCCTGCTGAGCGTGGGATGGTAACACTCTGCTACAAGGGACTGCCTCTCGGACCAGGAAAATGTGTCGGCAGCAGGATCAACAACCTCTATCCGGAGCAGTGGCGAATACGCAGTACATATACACAAAAATGGAGTTTGTTTGACATAAATATTATTAAATAGTATAGGATATGAAACAGAAAACCTTTATATTCCTGGCATTGATGCTCACTACGGCAGATCTGCTTTTTGCACAGCGGGCCCGGCTGTGCTGGTCCGACGGCAACAATCAGGATACGACAGTTACAGTGTGGCGCGGAGAGCGTATAACCATAGAGGGACGCGCCTATCTGGACACGATACCCTCAGAGCCCTTGGTCGTACGTGGACGTGCCAGACGACGAATCTCATGTGAGACAGGTTTTTTGGGTGGAGTGTTGACAGATGGTTTCAAGGGCTGCGGCAAGCATCCCCAGGACCTGCCGTCATACACCGTATATGACGTGCTGGATACCGACAGCGCATGGATTCCGGAAACGGCAGACGACGGCATCAAGCCATTGCCGGCACGTATATTCTGCAGTGTAGACGTTCCGCGTAACATAGCCTCCGGCCGTCAATATGTCGAGATAAGGCTCATCGGCAAGGATACAGGGCACCCATACGGCTACATGGGCCTCTATCTGAACGTCCTGGACAGGACGCTGCCTCCTCCGCACGAATATAAGTTCCGCAGCAATTTCTGGCAACAACCCTACAGTGTCAGCCGTTGGTATGGCTTGGAAGAGTGGAGCCAGGACCACATGGACAAGCTCCGTCCCTATATGCACCGTCTGGCACGGTGCGGACAGAAGGTCGTCAGCGCAATCCTGTTCTACGAGCCGTGGGGCGACCAGAGCTATGACAAGTTCTCGCCAATGGTACAGACAACGCTGAAGAAAGACAGCACATGGGCATATGACTACCATATATTCGACCGTTGGGTGAGGTTGATGGCCGACTGCGGCATCGACCAGCAGATAGACTGCTACAGCATGATACCATGGGATATGAATTTCCGTTACTGGGACGAGGCCAAGGGAGACTATTCCTATCTGAAGACAACGACCTCGTCGGCAGAGTACGAAAACCTGTGGACCTCGTTCCTGCATAGTTTTGCCAGACACCTTCGCGAAAAGGGATGGTTCGGCAAGACCCGCATAGCCATGGACGAACGTCAGATGCCGGATATGATACGGGCATACAAAGTCGCGCAGAAAGCCGAGCCGGGAATCAAAATGTCCCTGGCAGGCAATTATCACAGCGAGCTCAGCGGGATACTTGCAGACTATTCTGTTGCATACGGACAGAAGTTCCCTGCAGACACATTGGCAGCCAGACGCTCGCGAGGACAGTACAGTACAGTCTATACATGCTGCACAGAGCCATATCCTAATATATTTACCAATTCGCATCCTATAGAGGGGACATACATTCCGCTATACGCCATAGCCAACGGTTTTGACGGCTATCTTCACTGGTCATGGATGAACTGGGCAGACGACCCTCTGCACGATTCACGCTTCCGCCTTTTTTCACCAGGCGACACGTATGTTATCTATCCGGACAATCACTCGAGCCTTCGATGGGAACGATACATAGAAGGAGTGCAACTTGCCGAGAAGGTGCAGTTCATGCGTGATTCAAAAGCCCCCTGCCTGTCAGATGTCGAGGAAGCCCTTGCGCGCTTTGGAGACGGTGATGCTTCCGATCCTGCAGACGTCAGGCAAAAAGTAGAACATATCAAACAGCTGCTGAACAAGTAGCATTTGTTTCCTGCCAATGGAGAAAGTTCTGTTACACTGTTGTTGCGCACCATGTTCCAGCGCAATTATAGAATGGATGCTGGCCAACGGACGACAGCCGGTGCTGTATTACTCCAATTCCAATATCTACCCTGCGGCAGAATACCGGATCCGAAAGAACGAGTGCGTCCGCTATGCCAGTAAGCTTGGCTTGCAGATTATAGAAGATACCTACGACCACGAGGATTGGCAGCAGATGACCAACGGGCTTGGAGAACAGCCGGAGCGCGGAGCCCGGTGCCTCGTATGTTTCCGTATGCGCCTGCTTCGTGCTGCAATGAAAGCCAGGGAAATAGGCATCTACACATTCACTTCGACCCTTGCATCCAGCCGTTGGAAGAACCTTAGTCAGATTTCCGAAGCCGGCAACTGGGCCGCAGACCAGGTCAATGCCGCACATCCACACTCAGCCCAGATACATTTTGACGACCGGAACTGGCGCAAGGGAGGCCTGCAGCAACGCCGCAACGAGCTACTCAGGGAAAACGGATTCTACAACCAGCTATATTGCGGTTGCGAATACAGTCTCAATGCCCGTCTGCCAATGATGGGCAAGGACGACATTCGCAAATGGATGCGCGAGATGAAAAAAGCCTACACACCCGAGGAGAAGAAACACATCAGCCAGTCGGCATGCACGAAAATCATTACAAGTGAAATATGGCATGGCGCCGGAACCGTATTGCTATATCACGCATTGCCGGACGAGGTGGATACGCAGCAGCTGCTGGACAATGCAATGTCGTCGGGGAAGCGAGTACTGCTTCCGAAGGTTAGTGGAGACACACTCACCCTTCACGAATATCATGGCCCCGCCTCCATCGCAGTCGGAGCCTATGGCATTCTGGAACCCGTAACACCCGAATACCGGGGCAGGGAAGCCGATATTGCAATAGTCCCAGGCGTGGCATTCGACAGACAAGGACACCGGTTGGGTAGGGGAAAGGGATATTACGACCGCCTGCTGTGCCGTCTCAAGGCATATAAGATAGGCATATGCTTCCCGTTCCAGCAGTTAGGACAGATACCGTGCGAAGAGCACGATATCCTGATGGACGAGACTGTCGTCTGTCAAGAGGAGTGGTAACAGATCTGTTTTTTTACTTCTTCTTTTTGTCAAAGAGACCATAGGTCGTACGCAGGACCCTGAACTCAGTACGGCGGTTCAGTGCGTTACAGATATCTTGCTGGGACGGTTCAGGCAAAGCCTGTATGAAAGCAGAGCTTAACGTGTCCCCCTCATGCAGGAACTCATGCTGTTCTGCCAGCTTGCGGGTAATAACCTTAGGCCTTGTCTTGCCATATCCCACCGGCGACAGACGTTCCTGCTCTATCCCATGCTCTATCAGATAGCGTACCACGCTTTCGGCACGTCGCTGTGACAATTTCAGGTTATATTCATCCGAGCCCCTGTAGTCACAATGCGAGCTCAGTTCAATAGTCACGTTCGGATTCTCGTTCAACAGCGTAACCAGGCTGTCCAGCGCCAGTGTGCTGTTTTCCGTCAGCTCTGCACTGTCAAAGGCATAGAACACATTGCGGATAAGAACAGGAGCATTGATGTTTGCAAGCGGAAACTGCAACACATACTGGCGGCTTACGCTGCTTGTGTCAATACTTATTTCCTGCTTGTGGTTCAGGTAGCCCTTGCATGTCCCCAGCAGGACATAGTCGACTCCAGGCTTTACGACCTGCTCGAAACTGCCGTCGCTGCGCAGAGTCAGCCTCATGTTGGTGCCGTCATTGCCAACCATGTACACCAGTCCCTCCGGCAGCTCGTAGCCGTCTTTCTCGTACACCCAGCCCTTTATCGACTGAACTATTTCTGGGCAGACGAAACTCATAATCTGATCCCATCCTCTGCCGTTACCCCTGTTCGTGCAGAACAAGCCACGGTTATGCACCCCCTCAAACGTCATCCCGAAGTCGTCGCCGGACGAATTCATCGGCGAGCGCAAGTTCCTTACCGTCCATACCCCCATCGTGTCCTGTCTGGCCATGAACAGGTCCAGTCCACCCATTCCCGGAAGTCCGTCGCTGGAGAAATACAACTCACCATTGTACCTGCAGCTCGGATACATTTCGTTCCCCGGAGTATTGATACGCTCTCCCATGTTCTCCGGAGCCGAAAGACCATGTTCGTCCAGCCCTATGCGCCAGATGTCATATCCTCCGTGTCCCCCTGGCATGTTGCTGCAGAAATAAAGCCATTTGCCGTCAGCCGATACGGCAGGATGGGCAAACGTAGAAAGCGTGTCGTTGCTGATATGGAAAGCCTGCGGCTTGCTCCATGCAGCATCACTGCGGCTGCTGTACATAATCTGCGCATATCGTGGAAATTCGGGGTCATGTGTACATTGCGTGAAATACATTGTCCTCCCGTCAGGAGTGAAACAACACGCTCCCTCCTCATATTCCGTGTTCAGCTCACCCTCGGCAGGCTCAGGCTGTCCCCATTTCCCCTTGTCATCCTTTTTTGAAAAGAAGATGTCCGCCATGCGTACGCCGGTAACTCCGCTCAGTTCACTGCCCTTGGCCTGGTTGCGCGTGCTGGAGAAATAAACCTGATCCCAGTCGTCGCCCGTCAGGGCAGGGCAGTAGTCACTCCTCCGGCTGGACAGCACAGGCTCCTTCTTTATGGAATACAACGATCCCTTGGCCTTCCATCCGGCAGCCTGCTGGCAACCATACAGGCCGTTGTATGCCAAGGTATCGTTGGGATGCATGTCCAGATAGGCACGGTATGACTTTGCAGCATCCTTGTAGTTACCCGTTTTGTGCTGCATCTGGGCAAGGTACAGCAAGGCGTCAGGAGCATCATATTTGTATCGGATTGCATTCTGGTACGCACCCACAGCCTTTGCACAATACCCAATCTTCCGGTAGCATTCAGCCATTTTCCAGGCACGCTCGCCACGCTTGGCCTTGTCCGCCGCCTTAGTCTGTGCATAAGCCTTCCTGTACTCACCGGCAGCATCGAAATACTCGCCTATGGCGTAAAACTGGTCACCCTTTTTGGCAATGTTATCCGCACCGCAACCACATATGGTAGCAGCAACCAGCATCACATGGCACAATCTTATGACTCTACGCATATATTCAAAACGCATCAGCATCGGCTTTTATTGTAGGCAACAGGCCAAAAGACACTTTGTCCGTCCCCTCGCTACTGTTTGTCCTGCTTCTTCTTGCTGCTTTTCTTTACCCGTTCCTCCGGAGTCACCGATACGTGGCGATTGCTGTTGTCGCGCATTACTTCCGTGACTATGTCGCTTACCATCTGCTTGAGCTCGGCCAGGAACTGGTGGGCATCATACTGGTTGTGCTCAATCTGGCGCAGCTTGCGCTCCCATATACCGGTGAGTTCGGCGCTTTTCAGCAATTCTTCGTGTATAATGCCTATCAGTTCGACTCCTGTTGGGGTTGCCCACAGGGATGTGCGTTCCTTGCGTATGTAGCGACGGCGGAACAGAGTTTCGATAATGGCAGCGCGAGTTGAAGGGCGTCCGATGCCGTTTTCCTTGAGCGCGTCGCGCAACTCCTCATCCTCGACGGTCTTTCCTGCAGTTTCCATTGCACGCAGGAGCGTCGCCTCGGTATAAGGCTTCGGCGGAGTCGTCTGTTTCTCTGCCAGGTCAGGAAAGTGAGCCCCCTCCTCTCCCTTTGAGAACTCAGGCAGGATCTTTTCCTCGATAGGGTTGTCGCTGTTTGCCGCAGGCTGCAGTATATGCCATGCAGGATCACTTATGTGCTTGCCGGTGGCCTTGAAGCCGTAATCACCAGCCAGCCCCGTCACAGTCGTCGTTTCAAAGAGACAGTCAGGATAGAATATACCGATAAAACGGCGTGCTATCAAGTCAAAGACCCTGTTCTCAGCCTCGCTCAGGGCATTGGCAGGCTGCCCCGTCGGAATAATGGCATGGTGGTCGGTCACCTTTGCCGAGTCAAAATACTTCTTGTCCTTGCGCAGCTTCTTCCCCTTGATACGCTCCATCAGGGGGAAATACGCACGCAGTCCGTTCAGTATCAGAGGGCATTTGGGATAAATGTCATCAGGCAGGAACGTAGTGTCTACACGCGGATACGTCGCCACCTTCTTCTCATACAGACTCTGTATCAGGTTCAGTGTCTGCTCGGCCGAGTAGCCGAACTTCTTGTTGCATTCCACCTGCAGGCTGGTCAGGTCAAACAGGCGCGGAGGAGCCTCCTTGCCCTTCTTCTTCTCCACTTTCGTGACCCTGAAGGGCAAGTCACGTATAGCCTCCATTACGGACACGCCCTCCTCCCTGGTCTTGAACCCCTTTGGCAGCCTCTCCTTCCTGCCTTTCTTGTCCGTATTCTGTTCATCCTCGTCCTCGTTCATGACCACGTTGAATACCGTGTCACGATACCTCGTCGTAAGCACCCAGTAAGTCGTCGGGACGAAGTTCTCTATTTCCTGCTGTCGGCGCACTATCAGAGCCAGGGTAGGAGTCTGTACACGACCGATGCTCAAGACCTGTCCCTGACCGCTGCTGCGGTCTTGCGAACGGTACTTCAGCGTGTACAGCCTCGTAGCATTCAGCCCTAAGGTCCAGTCACCTATGGCCCTCATCAGCCCCGCCTCATACAGGCTCTGGTAGTGACTCTGGTCCTTCAGTGTCCTGAAACCTTCACGTATAGCCTCCTCCGTCAGCGATGAAATCCACAGACGCTGCACCGGACACCGTGCACCCGCCAGCTGCATGACCCATCGTTGGATCAATTCACCCTCCTGCCCCGCATCACCACAGTTTATTATACTGTCGGCATTCTTCATCAGGGACTGTATTACCCCGAACTGGTGCGCTACCCCCTTGTCCTTCTTCAGCCTGATGCCAAACCGCTCGGGAATCATAGGTAGCGACGCCAGGGACCAATAGCGCCATTGGCTTTGGTATTCGTGCGGCTCCTTCAGCTCGCACAAGTGGCCGAAAGTCCACGTAACCTGGTATCCGTTGCCCTCCATGTATCCGTCCCTGGAGACATTGGCGCCAAGGACTTTGGCAATATCCTTGGCGACAGAAGGCTTCTCGGCAATGCAGACAATCAATGTTACTCGCTTTTAATCGTTCTACAGCGTCATAAAGTACACAACAGCAGGATTATCAGCTGAGCCGTCAGTATTCTCAGGAACATACTCAATGGATACACCGTCGAGTAGCCCACTGCCGGCGCATCGTTCCCCGCCGTCTGGTTCGCAAAGGCCAATGCAGGCGGATCCGTGTTGGAACCCGCTATCAGACCCATCAAGGTGAAATAGTTTATCTTGGCAACCTTCCTGCCTATTATACCCATTATCAAAATAGGAACCACTGTTATCAGGAATCCGCACCACACATATTTGATGCCGTCGCCGTCGACCACAGTCTCCAGGAACTGAGCACCCGCCTTGATGCCGACACTCGCCAGGAACAGAGCCAGACCGACCTCCCTCAGCATCATGTTAGCCGAAGTCGTCGTATACGCATTCAGCTTCAGTTTCCATCCGTATGCACCTATCAGGATAGATATTACGAGCGGACCGCCAGCCAGTCCCAGCTTCACAGGAGTCGGAACACCAGGAATCGCCACAGGAATAGCACCAAAGATGATACCGATGAAAATACCGATGAAAATACCCGTCAGGTTAGGATGGTTCAGCTTCTTCACCGAGTTACCCATCTTCGCGGCTACACGGTCTATCTGGTCCTCAGGACCGTTTACCACCAGTCTGTCACCGATCTGCAGACGCAGGTTCTGTTCGGCATACAAGTTCAGGTCACCACGCCGTATACGCGTCACGGTACATCCGTAGATGCTCGAGAAGTGCATCTCGCCGATAGTCTTGCCGTTGACGGCAGACTGCGTTACCAGGATATGCTTCGTTACCGGCTTCACATCCTGCTCCTCCCATTCAATCTGCACCTCGTTGCCTATGAAGGCCACGATAGCCTCCGCATCATCCAACGCACAGTTTATATACAATTTGTCCCCCAGCTCCACAAGCGTGTTGCGGTTAGGAATGCTGACATGCCCGTCATGCAGCAGCCTGCTGCATACAAAGTCACGCCCGATGAAAGTCCTTATCTGCATTATGCTCTTTCCTGCCAGGGCCTTGTTACTGGCATTTATAGTCATACGGTGCGGAGTCGCATGCGGATTGGCCGCCTTCTCATCCTCTATCTCCTTCTGCGCATCGTTCAGGGACGTACGGGTCAGGTATCTTATCAATATCGTAGCCAGTATGATGCCCACCACACCCAGAGGATATGCACAGGCATATCCGTTTGCGATAGACGGTGCACCGGCACCGAAAATATTGTTGCAAGCCTCCGTTGCAGCACCCAGTCCCGGAGTGTTCGTTATGGCCCCGCACAAAACCCCGACCATCATAGCCAGGTCAATGCTGTTCTTGCCGCTGATCGGCCCGCCCTTGTAGAAAACCGCAAAATACAGCCCTATGCAGCACGCAACGTTCAGCAGGATGATACCTACGGCAATGGCATTCATCTTCATACCCCCCGTCTTGAAACTCTCAAAGAATCCCGGGCCGACCTGCAGTCCAATGCAGTAGACGAAAAGAATCAGTCCGAAGTCCTGTATGAACGTCAGGACGTTGCCAGGAGCAGCAAATCCCCCCACGTCAGACGCTATGCCTGCAGCATGATACACATGCCCCAGCAATATTCCGGCAAACAGGACGAACGTAACCCCCAGGGAAATCCCGGCAACCTTGATGCGGCCCAGCAGAAGCCCGATACTGATAACCAACGCATAGATGACGACGATGTGGCCGACACTCTCGGTGTTTGTAAACAAGTTAGAAAGCCAATCCATAGGCAAAAACGTAGAATTTAATGTCAGCAAATTTGCAAACCGTACTCTTTCCGTGCAAAATTACTTAAAAAAAATGAGAGCACGGCGTAAAAACGCAGATTTAATTTTGTCAGTCGCGGGAAAAAGCGTACTTTTGTTTGGTTAAGTTAACATTATTCATATAAATAATATGGCAGATAGTAAAGAAAGACTTTTTTCTGATTTTACGGCGCCATCGCGTCAGGAGTGGCGTGACAAGATCGAGGCAGACCTTAAAGGTGCCGACTATCAGAAGAAAATGGTGTGGAGGACCAACGAAGGCTTCTCCATGGAACCCTTCTATTTGAAGGAAGACGTAGAGAAACTCCCCACCGTGAACGCCCTTCCGGGCCAGTTCCCCTATGTACGCGGCAACAAGGCCGCATCCAACGAGTGGCACGTCCGCCAGGACATAGCCTGCGGCGACGCCAGCGAAGCCAACCGCAAGGCCCTGGATATCCTCAACCGCGGCGTAGACTCCCTCGGATTCACAATCCCCGCCGACAAGGTCAGCAAGCAATACATAGCACAGCTGCTGGACGGGATCTATGTCGAGTGCGTGGAACTCAACTTCCGTACATGCCAGTGCCATTGCGTCGAGCTGGCAGAAATCCTCGTCGCCTACTTCCAGGAGAAAGGCGTCGACCCCCAGAAAGTAGAAGGCTCCATATCCTTCGACCCGCTGGAGAAGTTCGTGACCAAGGGCAAGGACGTGTCAAGCGTCCTGGCAAATGCCAAGACACTCGTCCAGGCACTCGCCGGCTACCCACGGTTCTATGCCGTTGCCGTCAATGCCTACAAGCTCACCAATGCCGGAGCCTACAGCTATCAGGACCTCGGCTACGCCCTCGGCTGGGGCAACGAATACCTCGCACAGCTTACCGAAGCCGGCGTAGACCCAAGCCTTGCAGCCCGTAGCATAAAGTTCAATATAGGCATCAACGGCGTCTATTTCATGGAGATAGCCAAGCTCCGCGCCGCACGCATGCTCTGGTCACAGATAGTGGCACAGTACACAGACGACCGCGAAGCCGCCAAGATGCACATCTGCGCATACACCACCACATACAACCAGACCATATTCGACTCCTACGTCAATATGCTCCGCTCGCAGACCGAAGCAATGTCCGCAGCCCTCGGCGGCGTCGACTCTATGGTCGTCGTGCCGTTCGACGCCCCCTACGAGGAGCCGACCGATTTTGCCGAGCGCATAGCACGCAACCAGCAACTGCTACTCAAGGACGAGTGCCACTTCGACCGTATGGTCGATGTAGCAGGCGGCTCATACTTCATCGAGCAGCTCACCACGTCACTGGCAGGCCAGGCATGGAAACTCTTCCTCGAAGTCGAGGAACAAGGCGGCTTCCTTGCCGCAGTCAAGGCCGGTACCGTCCAGAACGTCATCAACCAGACCAATGCCGACCGTCATGCAGCTGCCGGCAAGCGTCGCGAGTTCCTCCTCGGCACCAACCAGTTCCCCAATTTCACTGAAGTCTCCGAAGGCAAGACTCCGCTCACGAGCACGTGCAGCTGTCACCACGACACCTGCCAGTCAGACATCCCGGCCATCAATACCGAGCGCCTGGCCAGTGATTTCGAGAAACTTCGCCTCACCACCGAGAAGGCCGCCAAGGTACCGACCGCGTTCATGCTCACCATCGGCAACCTTGCCATGCGTCAGGCCCGCGCCCAGTTCTCATGCAACTTCCTCGCCGCCGCCGGCTACAAAGTCATCGACAACCTCGGCTTCAAGACCGTCGAGGAAGGCATAGACGCAGCCCTCGAGGCAGGAGCCGACATAGTCGTGATCTGCTCGTCCGACGACGAGTACGCCGAATACGCAATCCCAGCCTTCCGCTACCTCGACGGCCGCGCCCTCTATGTAGTGGCAGGCGCACCGGCATGCACCGACGAACTCAAGGCCGCAGGCATCGAGAACTTTATCAACGTCAAGTCCAACCAGCTCGCTACTCTCAAGGAGTACAACGCAAAACTCGGAATCTAAACGACTATGGCAAGAAAAACATTTCAGAATATAGACATCTTTGCCGGCATCGAGGCAAAGAACGGCCGTCAATGGCAAAAGGAGAACGGCATCCAGGCCAACTGGCGCACGCCCGAGCAGATAGACATACAACCCGTATACACCAAGGAAGACCTCGAAGGCATGGAACACCTCGACTTCGCAGCAGGCATTCCCCCATTCCTTCGCGGCCCGTACAGCATGATGTACCCCTTCC
>DFKL01000014.1 GCA_002373535.1 Prevotellaceae bacterium UBA3646
TTCGAATCCCTCTCTCTCCGCAATAAAAAAAAGGAAGCCAAACAGGTTTCCTTTTTTTTCGTCTTCACAACCATTAGTCAAACCTGCACTATTCAGAGTCGCAATAATAAACTTTTTCCACAAAAACGCGTTGTTTACAAAAATCTTTACACCACTTTCCCAAAAACACCTGAAAAACGCCGTTTTGTTGCACATAAGCCGTTGAGAATCAAGCCGTTAACACCTATTCGCCGTTATATCATCGTCTCGTCGCCTACTCATCGCCTACTCATCAACATCTTAACCGCCTTCCGAAAAATATTTACAGATTGAGAAAAACTAAAACTCCTTGGATACCCCAAGAACTCTAACCAGTATTATTACGACTGTGAAATAAGGCATAAGGGACTCATCGGATAGTGTATCGATAATGTTTCGGCAGTGGCTGGTTAGTATTATTGAAAGATTAGCGGTTAGTTAGAGTCAGACCTTAGACTTTAGGCGTAGGTGCTATGGCGTCCGGATTGTGCCTATGTAGCTACATCCCTGGGCATTGCTGGGCTGTACGTGGACGTATATGGTATTGTTGGCATACATTGTGATGCTGAAGCGGTAGGTGACTATGTCGTTCCTGACGGTGAAGGAGATTTCGCGGCTGTCTTTCTTTTTTCCGGGAATGATGGTCGTGTCTGTGCACTTTGCCTTGAAATTGAGTCCGTCATTGCCGAACGTAGGCATGTATACCTGGCCTATGTATGGAAGGTATATGTCTGCTGTATCACCGTCTATTGCCAGATAGAATTCGGTAAGCCCGGCCTGGGTGGGATAGGACTGTGGGCTGATGGTGTGTATGTCCGCACGGAATCTGAGTTCGTCCTGTGCGTATGTCGGAACGGCGAGGAGGATTGTGAGGACGAGGGACAGCAGGATGTTGCGTATATTGAGACTATTCATGATGATATGGTTCGTTATTGAGGATTGTCATGGCGCGATATAGTTGCTCGATGAAGAAGAGGCGTACCATCTGGTGTGAGAATGTGAGTCGGGAGAGTGACATCCGGTGGTCGGCACGCTCGTAGACCGTGGGGTCGAAGCCGTATGGACCGCCCACGACAAAGAGGAGGCGTTTTACTCCGCTGGCCATGTGTTTCTGCAGTTGCTGTGCGAACTGTATGCTGCGTGGCTCTTCGCCGTGTTCGTCCAACAGTATGACTCGGTCGCCTGGCTTGATATATGTGAGAATTTGTCTGGCCTCGCGTTGTTTCTGGTCGTCATGGCTAAGTGCCTTGGTCTGGCGCAACTCGGGGATGACATCTATGTCTACGGGCAGATAGTGGCTGAGTCGCTGGAGGTATTCCTGTGTGAGTGCTGCTATATGCCGGTCGGTGGTCTTGCCTACGACGAGTAGTGTAATTTTCATCTGCGTGTGTGTGCTTTGGGTCTGCGCCAGGGAATCTGGAGGGACTTGGCTGGCATGACGAGCTGGTAAGCTCCAATGTCTGGTCCTCCGCTGCCCGTACGACTGTGTCCCAAACGGTCTACTGGGTATTGGGCAGAGAGAGTGGCGTCTGCCCTGGCACGGATACGGCTGACGGTATCGGGGGTGAAGTCGTAACGGCGGGCATAGGTATCGAAGAGGATGTAGTTGTCGCCGCCTGAGACGCTGTCGGGGTGCTCGAATATATTTGCAACGAAACGTTGACTGTCATCTTTCTGCTGCAGTGAGTCGGTACACATGTAGCAGTGGCTGAAGAGGTAGTCGAGTTTGTGCCCGTATTTCTTTTCGCCTATGAAATTGCCCATGAGGACGTCTGCGTCGTACCCGGCTATGACGCAGTTGCGGAACCATGCCTTGCGAAGCTGGTAGTACATCGTATCTCCGTATTCGTAGGCATAGTCGCTGAGGTGGAGTGCCATTCCGCGCCGGGCATCATAGTTGTAGTATTGTGCAAGGGTGCAATGGATCATATCGGTGCTGCCTCCTGTCATGCTGTACAGGTCGCCCATGGTGTTGCTGATTTCTGTATTGACGGCGGTAAGGGTGCAGTTGCGTGTGGTGAGGCCGTTTCCCCTGGAATTGCGCAGTATGCAGTTGTTCATCTGTATGTTGCAGTCTTCTGCCATGATGCCGAACTTGCTGGCATGGTGGTCGAGGTATTCGAGCTTGTGTGGACCTCCGCTGAGATAAAGTCCGCCCCATTGCTCGGGGGTATTGTCGTATGGAAGGTAACTGAAGAGGTTGTCGGTACGGTCGCCGCGCATAATGACGGGGGACTGTGCCGTGCCGTCGGCGACGAGGCTGCCATCGACGCGCATGACGGCTTTATGATGGAACATAAGTTCTGCTCCGGGGGCAAGGGTGAGGGTCGTGCCCCTGGCTACGTGTACGCTGTCGTAGATAACGACGGGGCGTCCTGCCTGTATGGTGGTGTCGCGTTGAATCTCTATGGTTCCGTACCAATGGTATGCATCGCGTCCTCCGGCAAGGAGGGTGACATATTGTATCTCGCCGCTTTCGAGCAAAAAGGCAAGGCTGTCGGTATATGTGGTTATGGTGTCGGCATCTGTTTCCGGCAACTTTACCTCTACAAGCACGAACATACTGTCGCGACGGTGTATCTCGAACTCCTGACCTGTGCCTTGACGGAGGTACTGTCCGTCTACGTTGATGCGGAAGTGGCTGTCGGATCCTTGCTTGAGTCGGACGTCGCTGATGCGTATGCCGGCGCTGTTCCTGTTGAAGACCAGAAGACGGCGCGTACTGCTGCCGACATTGCTAATAAGTGTGTCGAAGCTGATGGTGTCCGAACTGAAAGCGAGGCGTGCGTCGGGATTTACTGTCCAGTCGTTGTAGATGTCGCATGCCCAGAGGGTGCATATCAGCAGGGCGGTGATGGTATATGCGAGTCTCTTCATCGTACGGCCTCCAGGATTGCCAGCAGATGATCCCATACCATCTTTACGGTCGGTATGTGCATGCGCTCGTCTGGTGAGTGTACACCTCGCATGGTGGGTCCGACACTGATCATGTCCATCCCGGGGAACTTCTCGCTAAATAGTCCGCACTCGAGTCCTGCGTGTATGCCTCCTACGAACGGTTCCTTGCCAAAGAGGCGACGGTATTGCTGTACGGCTACGACGAGGAGCTTGCTGTCGGGGTTCATCTTCCATCCCGGATAGCCTTCGCCTGTCTCTACGTCTGCTCCTGCCAGCTGGAATGCAGCGCGGAATGTGTTGGCTACGTTGTGACGTGCCGAGAGTATGCTGCTGCGCTGTGAGCTGACGACATTGACGGTATGCGTCTTTGCATCCATGTGTATGCTGGCAAGATTGGAGCTTGTCTCGACGAGGTCTATGTCCTGACAGTGTGCAAATTCGCCGTTGAAGACTGCCTGCAAGGCGTATATAAGGTTGCGTGTGGTCGTCGGATCGATGACGGTTGCGGGACTTGTGGTGCTTTCCATAAGGAATTGCATGGTCTGCTCGGTTACGGAGTATTCGTCCTCGACTTCGCGTGCGAAGATATTCCAGTCGGCACGGACTTGTTCCTTGTCGGCAAATGGTATGCCTATGACGCAAGCAGCTTCGCGTGGTATGGCGTTGTGCAGGCCGCCTGCCTGTATATCGCTGATGACGATGTCACGCTTCTCGTGCTGGGTATACAGGAAGCGTGCAAGCAGCTTGTTGGCATTTGCGCGTTTCTTGTTGATGTCGTCTCCACTGTGTCCGCCCGTGAGGCCTTTGACGGCAAGACTCAGGAAGAAATATCCGTGAGGCGCCGGGGTTTCCCGATAATGAAAGGTGGCGTTGGTACGGCAGCCTCCGGCACAACTGACAAAAATGTACCCTTCTTCTTCGTTGTCAAGGTTGATCATCATGCGTCCCTTGATAAAGTCTGAGGGCATGCGTTCGGCTCCGGTAAGGCCTGTCTCCTCGTCACGGGTGAATACGCATTCGAGGGGACCGTGCTTGATGTCAGTATCACGGAGCAGGGCTATCTCCATTGCGCAACCGATGCCGTCGTCGGCTCCGAGTGTGGTGCCTCTGGCTGCAAGCCATTCACCGTCTACGTATGTCTGAATGGCATCGTGGTCGAAGTCGAAGGTAACGTCGTTGTTCTTTTCGCATACCATATCCATGTGGCTTTGAAGAACTATGGTGGGGCGGTCTTCCATGCCTGGTGTGGCAGGTTTACGTATGACGACGTTGCCTATCTCGTCGGTTACAGTCTCCAACCCCAGCTGGTGACCTATGGCTACCAGATAGTCCATCATCCGATCCTCGCGCTTGGAGGGACGGGGTACTTTGTTTATCTCACTGAATGCCTTGAAGACGCTGGCTGGTTTCAATTCAACGCTCATATCCTATAATATCGTTTTATTTACAGTATGATTATATTTAATTAACGCAATGGGAGAACGAATTATTTGGTGGGGATGCAGATTTTTCGTACTTTTGCGCTTGCAAATATAGGAAAAAAATGCTGAATCTGTTACTCTTGACCGTTGGATTTTGCTCTGTGTGCGTATTGCTCCTGTGCATAGGCGTACTGCTGAGGCGCGACGGGAAGTTTCGCAGCCTGCATATAGGACAAAGTCCTGCCATGCGCAGCCAGGGCATCCATTGTGTCCAGAGCATGGATCGCATGATGCGCAAGGAGAATCCGCACAAGGTTGCCGAGCGGCTGACGAAAGAATAGGCTTACCACCCTACCATAAAAAAGACAATTTTCAAAAATAACTGCTACATAGGATGAAATTTTATTACATTACGGCATTAGCTGCATCACTGGTGCTTGCATCTTGTTCGAACAGCGAGGACGAGGCGCAGGAAGCTACTGTTGCCAAAGGAGAGAAGGCTGAGGGCAGTCAGGTGCAGAGGATTGCATTTGTCGAGCTTGACTCTATCATGACCCAGTATCAACTGTACAAGGACTATGAGGATGTCCTGAAGAACAAGGGTGCTGAGATTCAGAACACACTGGCACAGAAGCAACGCAATCTGGAGCAGCATGCTGCGAACTTGCAGAAGAAGTATGAGAATGGCGGATTTACCACCAAGGATGAACTGGAGGCAGCACAGAACCAAATTCAGAACGAGCAGATTCAGTTGCAGAAATCTGCAGAAAAACTGAATTCGGAGTTCAACATCGAACAGGAGCGTATCAACCAGGAGGCTCGCGACAGCATCCAGGCTTTCCTGAAGGATTACAACAAGACACGCAAATATGACTTCGTGATGGTAAAGGCTGGTGACAACTTACTGATTGCCAATCCCAAGTATGATATTACAGCCGACGTGGTAAAGGGACTGAACAAGCGCTACAAGGGTAAGAAGAATTGACGTCCCCGACATTTTTTGAACGAAATATTTGCTGGTTTCGAAGAAATGCAGTATCTTTGCGTCCGATTTATGCCGCGCGGGCTTGAGGAAGTGAGTCACGGGATGACTCCGCCCCACGGTCGAAACCCGTTATAAAAACAAAAATCAAAATGTACGCAATCGTAGAGATTA
>DFKL01000003.1 GCA_002373535.1 Prevotellaceae bacterium UBA3646
TCATGCATGTCCCACTGGCCGCCCCATGCTGCATTCATGGCATTGGCGACTCCGTTGGCGTCGTATGTTCCTATAATAAGTACGGGCTGTGGCAAAACCCATGCCTTGGATCCGAATGATTTCATATTAGTATTTGTCTTTCGGTTCAACTTGATATCAGGTGTCACTTGTGTGTAAACTACTTTTCACTCAAACAATTCTCCAGCGCTACAGTAAGTTGGTCGGGGCAGCTGGTAGTCTTGAAACCGCATGTGGTTCCGCGGAGCTTGTCGATGACATCACGGGCCTTCATGCCACGGACGAGTGAGCTGATGCCTTTGGTATTGCCGTTGCACCCACCGACGAATTCGACGTCTGCTATACGCTGGTCATCGTCGATTACGACACGTATGGCCTGGGCGCAGGTGCCATGGGTCTTGTAAGTATGTTCTTTCATTTGGGTATCTATTCTTTTTCTATATAATTGAATTAGGGGATATTACTTTACGCTGAAAGGATATACTGTCCAATCGTCCAGGTCGCCTATTGTATCGGCAGTAAGCCATGTAAATATGTATTCACCTGGAGCAAGGGCGCTGAGGGGTGTTATACGGAACTCTTCCTCGCCGAATGCCTCAATCCTGAAGTTGTTGAGATCCACAAAGATACACTTGTTGTCATGGACATTGGGCTTGGGTATGCTGCGATAATCGCGACGTTGCTTGAGACGTATCATCACAAGGTCGCTCAACAGCAGCGTGTCGGTATTGACTATAAAGCTCGGATACGCCGTGTCGCTCAAGTCTTTTGCCTTTGAGCCCCACAGGTATCTCTTGATCTTGCTCTTGAGCTGAATGTCTACTATTTTCCATCCCGGTCTCAACTCACTCTGTGTCTGTTGTGACTCTATCTGCACTGCTGCCGGACTGGCATCCATCATGATGGTCTGTGCCTTGGAAAATGACGAAACAGTGATGAGCAGGACACCTGCAAATATTGTTTTGGCCTTCATGTTGTGCCAAAGTTACAAAAAAAATGTATTAGTTTCCTGTTATTGGCTTTGCAATTTTGTAAATTTTTATTAAATTTGTGGCGATATTATGTATATGTATAACACAAATCATAGATTCATCGCAAAGTGACTCTGGCTATAGTAATAGTAATCCTGCTGGGATATGTCTTTATTGCAAGCGAACACCTGACTCACGTGAACAAGGCGCTGGTCGCCGTATTCTGTGCTTCGGTGGGATGGGTGCTGTTCATGTGCTCGGGGACTTCCATGATAGATGTGCTCCATGCTCAGGAATTCCGTGATTTCCTGGGCGGAGAACCTTACTCTCTGTACAAGAGCAAGGTTTTTATTTCGGACAACATCTTCCTACGTTATGTAGGTGAGGTCGGTTCCCTGGTATTGTACCTGCTGGCAACGATGAATATCGTGCAGGTCTTGCTAAACAACGAGTGTTTCTGGTTTATAGAGAAGTGGCTGAGAAGCCGTAATAGCAAGGTCGTGTTATGGGTAGCCGTACTGGTGACATTCTGTATGAGTACCTGCATTGACACGCTCACTCTTACCGTCATGATGCTGATGGTATTAAAGAGGCTGCTACGCAACAACCTGCAGAGAATGTATGTCGGTTCGGCCGTGGTAATTGCTGCAAGCGCTGGTGGTTGCTGGACGGTAATTGGCGACGTGACTGGCCTGATGGTATGGACAAGCAATGCCGTAGCTGCCACTAACTTCAGCCTGATGCTGTTTCTGCCGGCCATGGTTGCCACGGTTATTCCCGTATCCTTGATATGCAGGCACCTTCCGGAACACCTGGACCTGGAACGGCCTGCATTCAGCTTTCACGGCGACGACAGCGTATTGAAGGTATGGCAGCGTCTATTGCTCTTGTTTACGGGTATCGGTGGGCTTTGGTTTATTCCGTCGTTCCATCGCATTACACTATTGCCTCCGTTCCTCGGTGCTTTGTGCTGCCTGGGTGTCGTGTGGGTAGTGAACGAGGTCGTAAACATGCGCAGGATTTCTACGGAGCAACCACTGAACATCACGTACGGACGCAGCTTGCAATATGAATGCATACAGGCTGTCATGTATTGCGTAGGAGTATGCCTGTGTGTAGACGTGCTCGTCGAATGTGGTGCCTTGGGAATGGCTGCGGCCATGTTTGACAGGTATTTGCACAACATCTACCTGATAAGTCTGCTGTTGGGTTTAGTAAGCAGTGTCATGGACAATATCGCCCTGGTCTTGACAAGCATGAATATGTACAGCGTGCTGCAACCTGACATGATTAAGGCAGAGTATATGAGTGCTTTTCTGGTCAACGGCGAATATTGGCATTTGATAATGCTCAGCATAAGCGTAGGCGGATGCCTACTGCCCATAGGCAGCGTAGCCGGACTGGCTCTGATGAAGAGCGAGGGGGTTACCGTCTGGTGGTATCTGCGTCATATTACGTTGTTCGTGCTGCTGGGCTGGATTTGTTCGCTGGGAACATATTTCCTGGTAGACGCATTCCTGAGAACGTGGATGCCTTCGTTCTGAATTTTTCCTGACTTAACAATCGGATATTGTGGTTGAATACAATTTGTCACGACTGGGAATCGATGCTCTGAATCCAATGCAAGAGGTAGTGCTGCAGGAGTGCCGAAAAAACCACAATCTGGTTTTGCTGAGTCCTACCGGCAGCGGAAAGACTCTGGCTTATATGCTGGCGATTGCCGAATGTGGCACAGTCGTGGAGTCGGCAGGTGTCCCCGGGAAAGTTAACAATCCGCAGGTCCTGATTCTCGTTCCAAGTCGCGAACTGGCAATACAGACATGTGAGGTTGCGTGCAAATTGTATCAGGGACTCAGGTGCTATGCGTGCTATGGCGGTCGCCCGGCAATGGACGAGCATCGTGCAATGCGTGAGATGCACCCGGACGTGATTGTAGGAACTCCTGGACGTATATCGGATCATATCGGGAAAGGGAACTTTAGTACAGATGACATCGGATTGCTGATTATTGACGAGTTCGACAAGTCTCTGGAACTGGGGTTCCAAGACCAGATGAATGAAATTGTAACTATGTTGCCGAATGTCCGGAGACGGATTCTGCTGAGTGCTACGGACAATCCTGACATTCCGCACTTTGTCGGGGCTGATAATGTCCGCAGGCTGGACTTCCTGTCTTCGGACGACTATGACAGCCGTATCAGGCAGTGGATCCTGAGAAGTCCGCAGAAAGACAAGTTGCAGATTTTGTCTGACTTGCTGCGCTGCCATGGTGAGGAGACAAGCATGGTGTTCCTGGGATTCAGGGATGCTGTTGCGAGGGTTGCGGATTATCTGGACAGGATGGGATTTACAGTAAGCGCTTTTCACGGGGGGATGGAGCAGAAAGACAGGGAGAAGGCCCTGTTCCGTTTCCAAAGCGGTGCTGCCAACATCCTGGTTTGTACCGACCTGGCCGGACGCGGGCTTGACATAACGGACGTTGACAATGTAATTCACTATCATTTGCCTGCCAACATTGAGACGCTGATACATCGCAATGGTCGTACCGCACGTTGGGACAGGGTAGGACAATCGTTCCTGCTCGTGGGGCCCACGGAGCATGTGCCTGAGTTCCTGCCTGGTGAATACGAGACGGCAGAGCTGCCCAGAAACCTGCCTGCTCCGCCAGTGTCACGCTGGACGGTACTATATATAGGCAGAGGCAAGAAAGACAAGATAAACAAGGTGGACATAGTCGGATTCCTTGCCAAGGTCGGCGGACTGGAACGTGGGCAGATGGGTATGGTAAAAGTATTCCCGTCATGGAGTTTTGCTGCGGTGGAGCGCAAAGCCGCACGCTCTGTAATAAACAAGGTAAAAGGACAGAAAATCAAAGGGTCAGAAGACTATAATAGAACCGATAAAATAACAAAAAATGGCAACGACAGACGACAAGAAAATCATATTCTCCATGGTTGGCGTAAGCAAGACTATTACGCAGAACCAAAAACAGGTATTGAAAAATATATACCTAAGTTTCTTTTACGGAGCTAAAATAGGCATAATCGGCCTGAACGGAGCCGGCAAATCGACATTGATGAAGATTATCGCCGGCCTGGAACAGCCTACGATGGGGGATGTCGTATGGAGTCCCGGCTACAGCGTAGGCTATCTGGAGCAGGACCCACAGCTGGATGACGAGAAAACCGTCATTGAGGCTGTGCGTGAAGGTGCCAAACATATCGTCGATGCCCTGAACGAATACAACGAGATTAACGAGAATCTGGCTTTGCCTGAGTATTACGAGGATGCTGACAAGATGCAGAAATGCCTTGACAGACTGGCTGAACTGCAGGATATAATCGACGCTACGGATGCCTGGAATCTGGACAGCCGGCTGGAACGTGCTATGTCGGCACTACGTTGTCCTCCTGCCGACCAGAAATGCGGTATCCTGTCAGGAGGAGAGCGCCGCCGCGTAGCACTGTGCCGTCTGCTGCTTCAGAAGCCTGACGTCCTGCTTCTGGACGAACCTACCAACCATCTGGATGCCGAGAGCATTGACTGGCTGGAGCAACATCTGCAGCAATATGATGGTACGGTGATATGTGTTACGCATGACCGCTATTTCCTGGATGACGTGGCCGGATGGATATTGGAACTGGATCGCGGCGAGGGTATACCATGGCAGGGTAATTACAGCAGCTGGCTGGAACAGAAGACCAAACGCATGGAGCAGGAGGAAAAGGTGGCAAGCAAGCGCCGCAAAACATTGGAACGTGAACTGGAATGGGTTCGTATGGCTCCCAAAGCGCGTCAGGCCAAAGGCAAGGCTCGCCTGAAATCGTATGAGAGCATGCTCAACGAAGAGCAGAAGCAACGCGAGGAACGGCTGGAAATATATATTCCAAACGGCCCGCGCCTGGGAAACAAAGTTATCGAGGCCAAAGGTGTATGCAAGTCGTATGGTAGCAAGATACTGATCAGAAACCTGAATTTCATGTTGCCACCAAACGGCATAGTGGGTGTTATAGGACCAAACGGTACGGGCAAAACGACTTTGTTCCGCATGATTATGGGGCTGGAGACTCCCGATGCAGGTACGTTTGAGATTGGAGATACGGTCAAGATTGCCTACGTTGACCAGAGTCATAGGGACATAAAGGCTGACGAGAGTGTCTTCCAGGTAGTAAGCCAGGGGGCTGAACTGATCCGGATGGGTGGACGTGACATCAATACGCGTGCATACCTGAGCCGTTTCAACTTTACGGGTGCTGACCAAGAGAAGAAGTGTGGTGTATTGTCTGGCGGCGAACGTAATCGTCTGCATCTGGCAATGGCATTGAAGGAAGAGGGCAACGTATTGCTTCTGGACGAACCTACGAACGATATTGACGTGAATACCCTGCGTGCTCTGGAAGAAGGTCTCGAGGCTTTTGCCGGCTGTGCCGTGGTAATCAGTCATGACCGCTGGTTCCTGGATCGCATCTGTACGCACATATTGGCCTATGAGGGTGACGGGAACGTATATTGGTTCGAAGGTTCATACAGTGACTACGAGGTGAACAAATGCAAGCGCCTCGGTATTGAGGAGCCAAAACGTATCAGATACAGGAAACTGGAGGAATAATACTTACTGGACAACCAGGCTGATGGATATCGTCAGCGCAAATACAAATATGGACAGGGCTGTCATAGCGAGAACGCTGTTGAGTGCCCGTCCTCTCTTTATTCGAATCATTCGCGCCACACATGCAAAATGTAACGGCAGGAATGCACAGACCGGCAACATGTGTGTATTGAGGCTGACATCGAAGATATCAGCGTGTAGTGTTATATTGACTGTCACCAATAGCGTCGAGACGATGCCTATCAGGCAATAGAGCCATATGGCTGCCTTGGGCCCGATCAATGTTACCAAAGTTATCTTTCCGTGCCTGAGATCCGTATCCCTGTCGCGGAAATTGTTTACTATGAGCAGACAGTCGGTTACGAGTCCTTGTGCAAGTGCCAAGAGCCAGACTTGCATGGTGAGCTGGCCTGTCTGTATATAATATGTACATGAGACTGGTATGAGTCCGAAGAACATTACGACCAGTATGTCTCCCATGGCTATGCGCGAGAAGAGGGTGGTGTAGAGAAACGTAAACAGAATACAGACTATTCCTACAATGATGCAATAATAGTCTGTATAAAACAGCAGAGGCAAGCCGACAAGTCCAGACAGGATGGTAGTAACGGATATGCCGATGCGCATCGAGTGCATACTTATCCAGCCCTGTGAGCATGCCCGCTCGGGTCCCAGACGTTCCTCGCCGTCTATACCTCCGGCACAATCAAAATAGTCGTTTATGAAATTGGCATCGACTTGCATGAGGACGGCAAACAGCATACATAGTATTGCCGGAACGACATTAATGCCGTGCGTATCGTTCCATGTGGCTGCAATGGCTATCATCACTGGTGCCAAAGCGCCTGTCAGTGTCTTGGGTCTTGCTGCCAAGAACCATGACTGCAACGTTGATGGTCCGCCGCTCATGTTCCGGTCGTCGGGAAGAGCTTACTTCTTGTTCAGCTTATCATCACTCAACTTGATGATTTCACGGGCTTTTACTGCTCCCACAATTCCCTTGAGTCGTGGAAAATATTGGCGACGCAGGGCCAATTCCTTCTCGTCCTTGAGAAACTTGCCTTTCATCAGTTCCTCGGCCTGTTTCGGTGTAAGCTTGCCTGCATCGTCTGCTGCCTTGTACTTGTCCTTGATAACTTCGTAGCGTTTCTTGTTTACGCTCAGGTTTTCGAGGAATTCCTTAAGTACCGGCATGACTTTCTTCTGCTGTTCTTCGTTAAGCTTACTCTGCTTGACTATGTATGCTATTCGTATTTCCCTCTTGGTTCCTGCATACGTAACTGCGGTGGTATACAACGTCAGGATGACAGCCAGCAATATAATCCTTTTCATAAGACTTAATGTTTATTTTGTGATTTAATCTATCGTCGGAATACAAAGATATATCTTTTTCATTTATGTTCCAAATTATTTAAAATTCTTTGATGCTTGTCCGCAAAATTAGCTATCTTTGCACGACATAAACGTAGATTAGCATGGCAGATACAAAAAGAAGATCTTCTGCAAAAATTGTGGAGGTTCCACAGATGGACACCCTGGGACACAAACAGCCTCAAAATCTTGAGATGGAGACGGCTGTACTTGGAGCGCTGATGAATGAGCAGGACGCTTTTGGGGAAGTTGCCGAACTGCTTAAGCCGGAGTGCTTTTATGATCGTCGCAATCAACTGGTGTACGATGCCATACGCGACTTGGCAGCAAAGCAACAGCCTGTCGATGTAATAACCGTGGTTGAACAGCTGGAGCGCAAGGGGAAACTCGAGGATGTCGGCGGAATGTCCTATGTCGCCCAACTGAGCGATGCCGTGATAAGCAGTGCGCATATTGAGTATCATGCCAGAATCATTCAGCAGAAGTTCATTGCACGCCAGATGATTACGTTTGCTTCACGCCTGCTACAAGAGGCCTTTGATCCGGGAACAGACATCGGTGAATTGATGCAGAGTGCCGAAGGGCGTCTGTTCGAACTGAGCCAGAGTAGCCTGAAGAAGGAATATACGCAGATTAATCCTGTAATCAAGGAGGCATACGACCAGTTGCAGCGTGCTGCGGAAAGGGATGATGGCCTGTCTGGCCTGTCCTCCGGTTTTGAACAGCTTGACAAAATGACGAATGGCTGGCAGAATTCGGACCTTATAATCATTGCGGCACGTCCGGCCATGGGTAAGACTGCTTTTGTGATATCCATGATAAGGAAGATGGCTGTAGACATGCGTATACCATGTGCCATGTTCTCTCTGGAGATGAGTAATCTGCAGTTGGTGAACCGATTGATAGTGAATGTCTGTGAAATAACAGGTGACAAGATTCGCAGCGGTCAGTTGGCTCCTTATGAATGGAGTCAGCTGGACACACGTATCACACAGTTGTATGATGCTCCCGTATTTGTGGATGACACACCATCGCTAAGCGTCTTCGAACTGCGGACCAAAGCACGCCGTCTTGTACGCGAGCATGGTGTCAAGATTATAATGATTGACTACCTGCAATTGATGAATGCAAGTGGCATGAACCATAATTCACGCCAAGAAGAGGTATCTATGATTTCGCGTTCTCTCAAACAATTGGCCAAGGAGCTTCAGATTCCCATCATTGCGCTGAGTCAGCTGAACCGTAGTGTGGAGTCGCGGCAGGGCGACGATGGCAAGCGTCCTCAGTTGAGCGACTTGCGCGAGTCTGGTGCCATAGAGCAGGATGCTGACATGGTATGCTTTATCCATCGTCCTGAATACTACAAGATATACCAGGACACCAACGGACGTGACATGCGTGGAATGGCCCAGATTATCATTGCCAAGCACCGTAACGGTAGCGTCGGTGACGTCACATTGCAATTCCGCAGCGAATATGCCCGTTTTGCCGACCCAAGCGAGTCTCAGTACATTCCAATGCCTGGGGAACAAGGTGGTACAATCGTGTCTCAGGGGTTGAGCGTCGAGGAACAAAAGGCTATTATGGAAAACAATCCTTTTGGTGACGGTGTGCCGCCTGCTGGCGATACTCCTCCATATTAAGCCGATAACCTGGCGCTGAATTTCAAACTCCCAATTATGGCAAAAAAGCGACTATAATTTGTGATTATATTCGCTTTTTTGCGTTTTCTTTTGTATCTTTGCATCCAAATTGGACTAATATATTTCAAGATATGAATATTTCATATAAATGGTTGAAAGACTATGTTGATTTCGACCTTACGGCGGAAGAAACAGCTGCTGCCCTGACAAGCGTCGGCCTGGAAGTGGGAAGCGTAGAGGAGGTTCAGGCTGTAAGGGGTGGCTTGGAAGGACTGTGGGTTGCCGAGGTGCTCACATGTGAAGCTCACCCCAATAGCGATCATATGCATATTTGCAGCGTAAACGTAGGTCAGGGAGAACCTTTGCAAATTGTATGTGGCGCACCGAACGTGGCAGCCGGCCAAAAAGTCATTGCCGCCGTAGTGGGGACAAAACTGTATGATGGTGACAAGGAGTTCACTATAAAGCGAAGCAAACTGCGAGGGGTCGAATCAATGGGCATGTTGTGTGCAGAGGACGAAATAGGCATCGGCTCAAGCCATGAAGGCATCATCGTCCTGCCTGAAAATGCCATAGTGGGAACTCCTGCCAAAGAATATTACAACCTGGAGAGTGACTACCTGATAGAGGTTGATATAACTCCGAACCGTGCAGATGCGTGCAGCCATTATGGCGTTGCGCGGGATTTGTATGCGTGGCTGGTACAAAATGGATACAAGACTAGTCTGCACCGTCCGACGTGTGACGAGTTCCGTATAGACAACGAGGAACTTGTGATTCCTGTTGAGGTAGAGGCTGTCGAGGCGTGTCCACGCTATTGTGCAGTGACACTGACCGACTGTGAAGTGAAGGAAAGTCCGCAATGGCTGAAAGACCGTCTGACAACCGTCGGACTAAGACCAATCAACAATATTGTCGACATCACAAACTATATTATGCTGTCTTACGGCCAGCCACTGCATTGTTTTGATGCAGACATGATAGACGGCGGAAAGGTCGTTGTGAAGACAATGCCTGAAGGAACCTCGTTTGTCACGCTTGATGGCGTGGAACATAAGTTGAGCGCAAAGGACCTGGCCATATGCAATGCGAAGGAACCGATGTGTATAGCCGGTGTGTTCGGAGGAAAGGGCAGCGGTACATATGACAATACAAGGAATGTCCTGTTGGAGAGTGCATACTTTAATCCTACGTGGATTAGAAAAAGCAGCCGACGCCATGCATTACAGACAGATGCCTCGTTCCGATTTGAACGCGGAATCGACCCAGAAGGTCAGGTCTATGCATTGAAACAGGCTGCTATTCTTGCCAAGGAACTGGCCGGAGCAAAAATCAGCATGCATATTGTAGATATCAACCATGCACCTGCAAAGCCGTTCCATGTCGACCTGAAGTATGCGTATGTCGACTCTCTTATCGGAAAGCACATTCCTGCTGAGACGATAAAGAGTATTGTCAGGTCACTGGAAATGTGTATAGAAGACGAAGATACCGAAGGTATCAGCCTGTCTGTTCCTCCATATCGCGTAGATGTCCAGCGTCCGTGTGACGTAGTCGAGGACATCCTGCGTATCTACGGCTACAACAATATTGAGATTCCAACGACGTTGCATTCCTCACTTTCCGTAAAGGGAGAGGTCGACCGCAGTCACAAACTGCAAAATTTAGTTGCCGAACAACTGGTAGGCTGTGGCTTTCATGAAATCCTCAACAATTCATTGCAAAAGGGTGCATATCTGGACGGACTTAAATCCTATAAGACAGAGAACAGTGTCTATCTGATAAATCCGTTGTCGCAGGACTTGAATGCAATGCGTCAGACATTGCTTTTCGGCGGTTTGGAGAGTATCGCCCGAAATACTGCACACCGCATGCCTGACCAGCGCATGTTTGAATTTGGCAACTGTTACTATTTTAACGTAGACAAGAAGTGTCCGAATATAATTCACGGCGTAAGCAACAGCCGTGACCCTGAAGTAATCAAGCACGTACTGGACGCATATAGCGAAGATTATCACATGGGACTATGGATAACAGGACGTCGCGTAAACGGAAACTGGGCACATGCAAACGAGGACAGTTCGTACGCAGAGCTAAAATCCTATGTGATGAACATCCTGCAACGCTTGGGTGTTCCATACGGAATGCTTGTATTTGCCGATGGGGGAGAAGATATCTTTGACAAGAGCCAGGAGATACGCAACCGCGCAGGTAAGACGTTAGTGAAAATGGGTATCGTCAGCAGAAGCGTCCTTAAGAAATTTGACATAGACAATCCTGTATACTTTGCCGATATCAATTGGTCACTGATCATGAGAGCCATTAGAAATAATGTAGTAAAGTATAGTGATATATCCAAGTTTCCTGCCGTCAGTCGCGACCTGGCATTGTTGTTGGACGAGAATGTTGAATTTGCCAAGATTGAGGAAATTGCATACAAGACAGAGAAAAAATTACTGAAAAGCGTATCTCTGTTTGATGTCTACGAGGGAAAGAACCTGCCTGCCGGCAAAAAGTCGTATGCCGTAAATTTCGTCTTGCAGGACGAAGGGAAGACATTGAACGACAAGACTATCGATGCCGTGATGAGCAATCTGATCCAGCAGTTGAAGGACAAGTTGAATGCAGAATTGAGGTAGAACTGTCATATTGATTTAATATTAACAAATTATAGGAGGAAATCCAATGGGAAGAGCATTTGAAT
>DFKL01000122.1:0-5348 GCA_002373535.1 Prevotellaceae bacterium UBA3646
ATTCAAGGCAGCAGCCACCAACCTCGTTAACAATCAGGGCGTCAAGCCCGACGGACGGCAGAGCTTCCAGTTCTTCAAGTTCGACGGAATCAGTGCCCAGTTCAGCTCGACCGGTCCAGACGACGGCGACAGCGGCAACGAGAATGCCGAGGGCATAATCCGTCTGGAACGATTCGTGCGCGAAGACCTCAAATCAGATATTTTCTTCAACACGACCGTCGGCACATGGGCCTCGCCCTTCTGGTACCGCTATACCGATGCCACATGGCGTCAGGAGAACGACTACGGCACGGCAGGCAACAATGCTATCGACCGCGAGAACTGGATTACCTACCGTGACCGTCTCGTCTATCAGAACTACGTACAGAACAGCCCTATATGTCCGATCAATACGCTTATGACCCACGGCTTTATCCTGACCAAGTTCGGTGCTGTCAGCAAGAATATGGATTACGAAGCCTGTCTGCGCGAGATGCGTTGCGCCTTCGCCTGTGGCTCTGGCATGGTCGAGCTGTACAACGACTATAGCCTGATGAATTCCATACAGGACGGCAGCGGAAGGGCAGGCATACTGTGGCGTGACCTTGCCAACCTTATCCGTTGGCAGAAGGCCAACCAGGATGTCCTTCCAGATGCCCACTGGGTAGGCGGAAACCCATGGAACGGACAGAACGAGGCCGTATATGGCTGGGGAGCATGGAACGGCAGCAAGGCAGTGCTCACGCTACGCAACGGCGATGATGCGACGGCTACCAGACAATACAAGACCACCCTGCGCGAGGCACTTAACATACCTGTCGCTGTTAAGGGTACGGTCAAGTTGCGGAAATGCTGGAGCGATCAGCCGGATCTGTCAGGATGGCCTTCGTCCGAGGATATCGACATAGATCAGGAACTTACGCTCAATCTTGCCAAAAACAGCCTGTATATGTTCTCTACTACAGTCGTGGACGAACTGGAATACGTCCAGCCCTCCCTGCCCGAAGGCTGGATAAGCAACCTTACCCAGTTGGACGACGACAAGGTCTACAACATCGTATGTGAGCGTGGCTTCCTGCTGTACGACAAGTCCCAGACACAGATCTGCGGCAGCAAAGGCAAAGGCTTTACTGCACCGGCACAGAGCAATACGGATATCAACCAGCAGTTCCGTATCATAAAGGACGGAACCAAGTACTACCTTTACAGCGTAGGTGCGGAACGGTACGTGGGTGCCGGAGGTGCATATACGGATACACCTTCTGCCGCTCTGGTCATATCGAAGAGCGGAAACAGCAACTATCCGTGGATGTTCCAGATCAACGGGAACTACTTCAACCTGCAGGAAGCCAACCAGACCGATGCCGGTTTGATTATCAACAGCTGGTCTACCAAGGATGCCGGCAATCAGTATTACATCATGGAGGCAATTCCCGAGAGCAACGAGTACTCGGTAAGCGTGCTGGGTCTTTCGGACAGTGACCTTGGAGTCGTAGTGGACGGCACTACATACAGGAACGGCGACACGTTTGAATCTGCCAAGCGTCTTTCTTCAGACGACGTAAATGCTGTTGCCAAGAGCGGATACTATGCCATTGTCACCATGGTAGACAAGACCATATATGCAAGCTATATTGCCAATACCACCAAGTTCTATACGATACAGAACGGCAAGAGCAGCGGCTACGTGAGCATCAATCCCGATTACCTGAGTGACGGTAGCATGACACTCTCCAACAGCAATGCTCCCCGTGACACAAAGGGTCTGTGGATGTTCCAGAAGCAGACGGACAATACGTATAAGGTCTATAACTACAGTACAGGTCTTTCACAGATAATGGGTATCACCGGTACCGAGGCCAATGCCCGCACCAGGATGTATATGGCTGACGAGACTACGGCAAGCACCAGGTTTACCGGTACGCTTAACCTGGGCAGCACGAGTCCCTCGTACATCAAGATATACGGAGGTAACCACTGGTGGAACAACCGTAACAACATGCTGGCCCTATGGGAGAAAGGCAGTGTTACGGGTGACGAGGGCAGCAAGTTCTATGTCAAGGAAGTTAATCCTGCCGATTACCCCGACGTCTACTATGCAGAGTACAACACCATAGAGCCTGGACAGCGTCCCGATGACATCGGCATGCACTCGCTCTGGTACGACACACCGGCAAGCAAGACCGGTGTATCCGATACCTGGATGGAGTATGCCCTGCCGGTAGGTAACGGTCAAGTGGGTGCTACTTTCCGCGGAAATGTCAAGGTGGACGAGATTCAACTCAACGAGAAGACGCTGTGGAAGGGCTCACCCACTCACTACGGCTACAACAACCATGGCTATTACCAGAATATGGGTTCGCTGTTCGTCGAGGACATGAGTGGAGACTTCTCGACGGCAGATGCCAGTGTGCCTGTAAGGAACTATCAGCGCTGGCTGGACATAGAGAACGGTGTCGGCGGTGTACGCTACGAGGGAGCATCTACCATATACGAGCGTACTTATCTTGCTTCTCTGCCAGACCGTTGCATTGCCGCAAACTACAAGGCTACGGGAGCCAAGAAGCTGAACCTGTGGTTCTATTTCGTTCCCGACGGCAAGATAAATGCAAGTGCTGTTACCTATTCGGACGGAGGAGCCGTATATACGTCCAAGCCTGAGACCGTGAGCGCCGCTACTCAGTTCAAGGTAGTGAGCGACGGTACGGTTACTACAAGCGACCGTGGCGTCTTTGTCAGCGGCAATGCCACCTATGCCACCGTATATGTCGCAGCAGCCACCAACTTTGACCCGACCCGGTCGACACGTATCAACGGAAATCTCACTGCAGTCAGGAATACGGTAGCCGGACGTGTGAACGCAGTTGCTGCCAAGGACTTCCAGACAGTACGCGACAATGCAGTCAGTGAGTTCGAGAGGCTGATGGGAGATACGAAGCTCAGCATCGCATCGGCTCCCAGCCGGCTGACTACCGAGGAACTGCTCAAATTCTATAATTCCAGCGCACAGAACAAGAACAGCGAGGACGGCCTTTACCTCGAGCAGTTGTACTGGCAGTATGGGCGGTACATGGAGGTGGCAGCCAATGCCGACCTTACAGTCCAGGGACCAAGCAACCTTCAGGGTATATGGAACGACCGTTCAAACTCTACGTTCTGGCATTGTGACATACACGCCGACGTAAATGTACAGATGAACTACTGGCCAGCCGAGGCAGGCAATCTGAGTGACATGCACCTGCCTTTCCTGAACTGGATTATAGCAATGGCCCAGCCCGGTGGAAACTTCTACAGCGTTGCCGACAAGATTGCCGGCAAGGACGTACGCGGATGGACTACCACCACAGAGACCGACATGCTCGGCGGACTGTCAAGCTGGGAGGGTTCACGCCTTAAGACATTGGGCGCATGGTACATTACGCACCTATGGCAACACTACAAGTATACGCTCGACAAGGATTTCCTCAGGAAAGCCTTCCCCGTAATGCTTACAGGATGTCAGTTCATGATGGACATAGCGACCACAGCCACTGACGGTACGCTTGAGATTCCCGACGAATATTCGCCGGAGCATGGCGGAACGGAGAATGCTACGGCGTTTGCCCAGCAGCTGGCACGCGAGGCCGTTGACGAGACCATACGTGCCTACGAGGCTTTGGACGACGCTACGTTGGCAAGCGCCGCGGACATTACCGAACTCAGGAATTTCTATGACAGGCTGGATACAGGCCTCAAGACCGAGACCTTCTCATATCAGGGAAAGAATGTCACGCTGTTGCGCGAGTGGAAGTATACCAACCAGAATACGGTTGGCGACTGGAACTCTCATCGTCATCTGTCCCACCTTATGTGTCTGTATCCTCTCAATCAGGTCAATGCCTACGCCACCGATCCGGACGAGAAGGCCTTGTACAATGCCGCCGTCAAGTCGCTTGAGCTGCGTGGTGATGCCGCTACAGGCTGGTCTATGGGATGGAAGACCAATCTGTGGGCACGTGCGCTTGATGGCGAGCACGCCCGCAAGATTCTCAACAATGCCCTGAAGCATTCCACGTCCTATGTCATAGAGATGGGAGGCTATGGCGGTTGCTACTACAATCTGTTCGACGCACACGCACCGTTCCAGATAGACGGTAACTATGGCGTGTGTGCAGGCATCAACGAGATGCTTCTGCAGTCATACAATGGCATCACCATCCTTCCGGCATTGCCAGCCGCCTGGAGCAAAGGCTCTGTAAGCTCGCTTAAGGCCGAAGGCAATTTCACCGTAGACATAGAGTGGGATAAAGGCGCTCCGACCCTGGTCAGCATCCTGAGCAACAAGGGCGCAGACCTCGTCGTACGTACTGGATGCGGTGACCGGAAGATAGCAGACGTAAAGGTTACCGTGGACGGTGCAGCCGTCGTTCCTGTTGCCTTGGCAGACGGCTCGTATCGTATTGCATGCAGTCAGGGACAGAGAGTAGTCATCGACTTTACGTCCCAGCCTACGGCAATTGACGAATTGAAGTCAGACCCTGCCGGCCAGGCAACAGGTAATACCATATATGACCTGGGCGGACGTCGTGTACAGAAGGCAGAGAAGGGTCATGTCTATGTCGTCAATGGCCGGAAGATAGTCCTCTGACGCGAATGAAAAGGATATCCCTGATACTCATGTTGCTTTCTGCCTCGCTCATAGCAGCGGGGCAGATTGCAGCTCATGCAGTATTCCTCGGACTTCCTTTGGGCGGAGCCGGAGATGTCTTCGTGGATTCTCTCGAGGAGAAAGGATACGAAGTCATGAATTCGTCCGACGTGTGTACATCGCTGACAGGACGGTTTGATGGGGTAGGCTGCATTATCGAAGTCCATACAACTCCCCAGTCACATACGGTCCATCAGGTGAGCGTGTCTTTCGTAGAGTTCGGCCCTAACGAGATTGCCCGCTCGTTGAAGTTCCGCCATATCCGTCGCATACTCAAGAAAAAATATGGCGACTGGGATTACGACAACAGTGATGGAGTACACGAGTGGAGCAGCGACTATGCCCGCGTCTCACTGGCACAGAAACGTATTGCCGGCCAGCCGTACAAGACTCTGTACGTATGGTGGCAGGACCGCAAGGGCTGGGAAAAATTACAATCCGAAAAGGATGACGGCTGAATGACTAATAATTAAGGGCGATTTCTTGTGGAATTGCTCTTTTTTTTGTTACTTTGCAAGCATTGATAACCAAAACATAATATAAAGATGGGAAAAATCCTGATCATCGGATGCGGTGGTGTCGCCACTGTTGCCGCTCACAAGATTTGTCAGAACAAGGATACGTTCACAGACATCATGATTGCCTCACGTACCAAGTCAAAGTGTGACGCTCTTGCCCGGCT
>DFKL01000122.1:5513-5841 GCA_002373535.1 Prevotellaceae bacterium UBA3646
AACCTGGCCCTGCCTTATCAGGACCTTACCATTATGGACGCCTGCCTGGAGACAGGCTGCAACTATATGGATACTGCCAACTACGAGCCAAAGGACGAAGCACATTTCGAGTATTCGTGGCAGTGGGCCTACCGCGAACGTTTCGAGAAGGCCGGGCTTACGGCCATCCTTGGCTGCGGCTTCGATCCTGGCGTCACCAGTATCTTCACGGCCTACGCGGCAAAGCATCATTTCCGTGAGATCCGATATCTGGACATAGTCGACTGCAATGCAGGAAATCATCACAAGGCATTTGCGACGAATTTCAACCCCGAGATCAATATCCGCG
>DFKL01000126.1 GCA_002373535.1 Prevotellaceae bacterium UBA3646
CTCCCTCTCCGTCCGGAATCGGAAAGACTAAAAAAAAGATACAACTATGAAAAAGGAATATCAGAAGCCCGTCAGCACCCCCTACTCATTCAGCCCTTTCCTCATGCTGACCGAATCCTCAGGCACAGGCATAGAAGAAGATCCTGGAGATGTGGATGCAGAAGGTGGTGCCCGCGAGGACAACACCACCGGCAACAACGGAGGCAACAGCATCTGGGACAACGTATGGTAAGTCAACCTACAAGACAATAAATAGAGAAAGACAATCCCGGCTGTTGGGAAACACCCGGTTAGTCATTATTTTTGTAAAGAGCAAGAATAGTTTTTCATTATCAAGGGGACCGTCTGTGACAGACCGTTCCCCTTTTTTTCCTATGCACCTCAATGCCCAAATCGTTTCCCCACTCACCGGAATTTGCCCAAAATCGCTTGCACCACTAACCATTTCTATATCAAAATTTGGTTATTCAACCAAGTTTTGTTACTTTTGAAAGACCAACAACAAACATCGATGGAACCGACTTTTACCTGTTCACCGAATCTTGGCAAGCAAGAACGCTACCGACTCTTCCTCACGGAGTACGTCCCCTTCATCGAGGGCGAGTGTGACCTTATCCCGGCACTCGCCAATACGGCAGCAGCCCTGCGCGAGGCCTTCGGCTTCTTTTGGGTCGGCTTCTATCTGGTACACGATGACAGGTGGCTCAACCTTGGACCCTTTCAGGGACCTGTAGCCTGTTCCCGTATCAGGAAGGGACATGGCGTCTGCGGCAGCGCATGGGCAGAGTCACGGACACTGGTCGTACCCGACGTAGATGCCTTCCCCGGACACATCGCCTGCAGCGGCGCATCACGTTCGGAGATAGTCGTTCCGCTCATATCCGACGGCAAGGTCCTCGGAGTCATGGACATAGACAGCGACCGTCTCGCCGCTTTCGACGATGACGACCGCATCGGCCTCGAAGCCGTAGTCAGCCATCTGCTGCAGAACCTCCGGCAATAGCCCCGACATCTAAGACAACTATCTGACATGATTCGAGTCACATTTAGCAACCATAACCCATTCGATCCCTTGTCCACGGCACTACCTTTCTCACGTCCCCTGTACCTGATGCCCAAACCGGCAGGAGCACACTGCAACCTGGCATGCGACTACTGCTATTACCTGGAGAAGCAGAACCTCTATCCCCAGGACGGGCAGCATATCATGACGGACCAGCTTACCGAGGTCTACATACGCGAGTATATACAGAGCCAGTATGCCACCGAGGTAAACTTCACCTGGCACGGAGGTGAGCCCCTGATGCGTCCGCTCTCGTACTACAGGAAGGTCGTCAGGTGGCAACGTCAGTATGCAGGGACGCGGACCGTCGTCAACTGCCTGCAGACCAACGGAACGCTGCTCACACCCGAATGGTGCCGTTTCCTGCACGACGAGGGCTGGCTGGTCGGAATCAGCATAGACGGTCCCGAGTACATGCACGACGCATACCGACGCCGTCGCGGCGGACAGCCCACATGGGCAAAGGTGATGGAGGGCATACGCCTTCTGGACAAGTATCAGGTGGAGTGGAACGCAATGGCGGTCGTCAACGATGTCACGGCATCAGCCCCATTGGACTTCTACCGTTTCTTCCGTGACCGTCTGGGATGTCGCTATCTGCAGTTTACGCCGGTCGTTGAGCGCATACGCCGCCATCAGGACGGCAGGCACCTTGCACACCTGCTCGACGGGCAGGACTGTCCCATGGCACCGTTCAGCGTCACCCCCGAGGCATGGGGCACGTTCCTCAATACCATATTTGACGAATGGGTACACATGGACATAGGCGAGACGTTCGTCCAGATATTCGACGCGACGCTTGCCAACTGGATGGGTGTAACCCCCGGACTGTGTACCTTGTCCGACTGGTGCGGCCATGCCGCGGTAATGGAATACAACGGTGACGTATACTGCTGTGACCATTTCGTATTTCCAGAGTACTACCTCGGCAATATCCGCAAGCGCAGTATCCTGGACATGATGGACAGCGAGCGCCAGCAGACCTTCGCCCAGTTCAAGCGTCAGGGGCTTCCAGGCAGGTGCAGGCAGTGCCGCTGGCAGTTTGCCTGTCACGGCGAATGTCCGCGTAACCGCTTCGTAAAGGCAGGGGACGGCGAACCCGGAATCAACTACCTGTGTCCAGGGTATACCGCATACTTCAGTCACGTCGCACCATATATGGACATGATGAAGGCCAAGCTCGACGCAGGACTGCCGCCTGCGGAAATCATGAGGGAAATAGGTTAGGGTAGTGTTATCCTGCGTGCCTCTACAGGCTCGTCCAGGAATATTGCTGCACTTTCGTCAAACTGTTCGGGATATTCAGTGGTGAAGAAGGATGCCGTACCGCCCGTGCTTATGCGCCGCTTCATGTCGGTATGGCGCATCAGGTAGTCTTTCAGGCTGTGTGCAACGTAGCCTCCCTGCGGGATAATCTCTATGCCGTCTGGCATATACATGCGTATCTTGTCCATAAGCAGGGGATAGTGTGTGCATCCCAGTATTACAGCGTCTATGTCCGGGTCTGCAGTCAGCAGATCGTCGATACGCTTCTGCACGAAATAGTCTGCGCCGGGGCTGTCGTATTCGTGGTTCTCAACCAGTGAGACCCACATGGGACATGCGATTCCCGTCACCTTGATGTCTGGAAACAGCTTGGCTATTTCCAGGTCGTAGGTGCGGCTGCGTATTGTGCCGGGAGTGGCAAATATGCCTACGTGGCGGCTCTTGCTGATGCTGCCTATCACCTCGGCCGTGGGTCGTACCACGCCCAGTACGCGTCTTGTAGGGTCTATGCCAGGCAGGTCGTTCTGCTGTATGCTGCGCAGGGCCTTGGCCGATGCCGTGTTGCACCCCAGGATGACCAGGGGGCATCCCATGTCGAAAAGCCGCCTTACAGCCTGCAGCGTGAACTCGTATACCACTTCAAAGCTGCGTGTGCCGTATGGCGCACGGGCATTGTCACCAAGGTACACATAGTCATACTGAGGCATCAGACGACGTATCTGACGCAAAATCGTCAGACCTCCGTAGCCGCTGTCAAAGACTCCTATCGGCGACATTACTCAACAGGCTCTATTCCTAACTTGAGCAGGACCTTTTCAGTGATGTCCGTGGCTACACCCTCGGCAACGAACGATATGCCGGCATCGTCTGTGTTCAGCACCAGGGCATATCCCTCTTCGGTGGCAACGGCCTGCACCGCCTCTTTCAGTACGGCCAGTACGTCGCTTGTCAGGTCTTTCTCGGCCTTTGCAAGCAGGTCCTGTACCTTCAGGCGGAACTTGGCATTGCTCTCCAGCATGTTCTGCAACTCGTTCTGCCGCTTCATCAGGATGGTCTGTGGGAATTCCTTCTGTCCGTCGATGAATTCGACGAACTTGCGCTGGAAATCCTCCTCGCTGCGCTTGGCCTCTGCCTCGTATTGTGCGCGCAGGGCCTTCAGGCTCTTCTGTGCCTCGTGGTACTGTGGCATCCGCTGCATTACGGCATCATGGCTCAGGCTTGCCATACGCACTGGCGTCTGGGCCTGGGCCGTGATGCACATTATTGCAAGCGTCATGCAGCAGACAAGGCTGCGATAAATCTTGTTTGCAGGCATGTCTTCAGATTACTGTATACCGACTTCCTTCTTGATCTGTGCGGTAATGTCGGTGCTGAGTGTAGTGTTCACGAATGGAATAGTACCTGTGCTGGTGTCAACGACATAGATATAGCCGCCGGCCTCGCCCAGCTTCTTCACTGCTGCCATTACCTTCTCCGTTATGGCACCCATCTTCTCCGTGCTGGCCTTCTGCAGTGCCTGCTGGCTGTCCTGGTAGCTCTGCTGGTAGCGCTGGTACAGGTCGTTCAGTTCCTGCTCGCGGCGTGCGCGGATGTTCTCTACCAGTTTCGAGCCTTCCTTCTGCAGCTCCTCGCCTTTCTTCTGCAGCTCGTCCTGCATCAGTTTCAGGTCTGCCTCGTACTGCTTCTGCATGGTCTCCAGCTCACTCTGGGCAGTCGTGTACTCTTTCATGTTAGGTACGATCTGACTCAGGTCAAAGTGAGCGAACTTCATCTGAGCCATCATGCTCACCGGTGCCATCAGCATGATGGCCAAAAGGATTTTCTTCATTTCTTAAAAGTGTTATTATTGTTATTGTCGTAATTTCATTTTCTGCTCAATGTCCATGGTGTGTGTCTTGCCACGCCTGGTGCCGGTTCCCGACGGCGGGAATCAGTTGTATCCCAGCTTGGACAGGACCTCGTTGGAGATGTCTATCTTCGGCGAGGCGTATATTATGCCGTTGTCCGACGCACGGTCCAGCACCATGCTGTAGCCCTTCTGGTCTGCGATGTCCTTTATGGCATTGTAGATCTCGTCCTGTATAGGGGTCATAAGCGACTCGCGCTTCTTGAACAGCTCACCCTCCGGACCGAAGTATTTCTTCTTCAGCTCGCTTGCTTCCTTCTCCTTCGCGATCACGGCCTCCTCGCGCTTTGTCTTCTGCTCGTCGCTCAGGAACACGGCTTCGCTCTGGTAGTTCTTGTACATGGTCTGTGCCTCCTGCTGTATGGCATCGACCTCGGCCTGCCATTTGCGCGATACCTGGTTGAGCTGTTCGCCCGCCCGCTCGTATGCGGGTATGTTCTTCAATATGTATTCCATGTCTACCAGTGCATACTTCTGGGCACTTGCGTCTAATGTTGCTGCCATGACGGCAAACAATGCAATGATGATCTTTTTCATGTCTATGTTCTTTTTTGTTTCTGACTGACGCAAAGGTACGTCATGTGTCGTGGCTTTTTCAGGTGTTTTTACTAATCTTCTTAGGGATTGTCCTATTTAGAATTCCTGTCCCAGTATGAAGTGGAAGTGGCTTCCGGAGTATGTCATCGTATCCTGTACCTTGTCAAATCCATAGGCCCAGTCTATACCTATCAGTCCTACCATGGGCAGGTATATCCTGGCACCTACGCCCATGGACTTCTTCAGGTCGAACGGGTTGAACTTGCCTATGTCCGTCCATGAGTTGCCGGCTTCGGCAAATATCAGGCCGTAGATGTTGGTGCTCGCGCCCAGGATGAACGGGTATCGCAGCTCGGCGCTGAAACGGGCATACGCATAGCCCATTTGTCCTCTCGGGGTCAGCGAGCCGTTGTCGTAGCCGCGCAGGCCTATGGTCTCGGTGCTGTAGATGCTTCCCGAACCCGTGGTGCCGTCACCTCCCATGTAGAATGTCTGGAAAGGAGACTTCTTGTACTTGTTGTAGTGTCCCAGCAGTCCTATCTCGGCACGGGTCATGAACACGAAGGTCTTGGGAGAACTGCTCAGGGAATGGAACGTGCGTGCCTTGAACTTCCACTTGTGGTACTCTATCCACTGGTATTTCTGCTGCATCTCCTTCTGGTACGTGGGACTCGTCGGGTTTGCCGCCAGGTTCTCGTAGTCCTTGCCGTCCCATAGCGAGAACGGAGGCGTAAGTGCTACGGACAGTTGTATCTCCGAGCCGCGACGTGGGTATATGTTGTTGTCCGTACTGCTTCTCGACAGCATCAGCCTTATGGCAAGGTCGTTGCAGTTGCCGTTGGTCATCAGCGAGAAGTAGTTCCAGTCCTTCATCATATAGCGCGTATATGACAGGTCCATGCTGAACTGGAAGTAGTCGTCAGGCCATCTCAGACGCTTGCCCCAGCCTACCGAGAAGCCGAACTGCTGGATGTACTTGTCCGGGTCGTAGTAGTTGTCATAGTAGTTTCCGAACCCGCTGCCGTAGTTATAGTAGTTGTTGTAGTATGCCGTGTTGTAGTATTTGTCGCTCACGTCGGTCTGCTTGTAGTAGAAAGCGTTGAAGCTGAACGTGTTGGGGCGCTTGCCGCCAAACCACGGGTTCATGTACGATATGGCATATTGCTGGTAGTACGAGCCGTTGGTCTGTGCGCTTATGCTGAATGTCTCGCCGTTGCCCTGTGGCATCACTCCGCGCCGCATACCGCCTTTCTTGAACAGGTTTGCCAGGCAGAAGTTCGCAAACTTCAGTCCTATCTTTCCGATGACGCCTGTCTGTCCGTAGCCGAGCGAGAACTCTATCTGGTCGTTGCTCTTAGGCTCCAGTCCCCAGCCAAGGTCTACGGTTCCGTTGGCCCTGTCCGGCTGGATATCGTACTTGATGTTCTCCGGATTGAAGTGTCCCATTGACGCTATCTCGCGGTACGAGCGTTCCAGGGCCTCCTTCGAGAACAGGTCGCCCGGCTTGTTCCTCAGTTCACGGCGCACGACGTTTTCGTACACGCGTTCGTTGCCGGTAATCTTGACGTGGCTGATACGTGCCTGCGGTCCCTCGTTTATGCGTATCTCCAGGTCAATGCTGTCCCCGACGATGTTGACTTCCACGGGATCCAGCTGGCAGAACACATAGCCGTTGTTGTAGTACTTGTTGCCGATGGCATCGTCATCCGAGGTAAGGCGCTTGCCCAGGAGGGTCTGGTTGTATACGTCGCCCTTCTTCATGTTCAGGATCATGTCCAGGAGTCTGGTGTTGTATACGGTGTTTCCCACCCACCTTACGTTGCGCAGATAGTATCTCTGGCCTTCTTCGACGTATATCTTGATGTCTACGTGCTTGTCGTCCACGTTCTTTACGGTATCGGCGACTATCATGGCATCGCGGTAGCCCAGCTCGGCATAGTACTTCTGAAGGTTTTCCTTTGCCTCCTTGTACTTGGCTTCGATGAACTTGTGTTTCCTGAACCAGTTGCGTATGCCGCGCTTCTCGCGTATGGTCTTCAGCACGCCCTTGGAGAACCAGCCTCCCTTCAGCTTGCTGTCCTTTATCACGGTGTTGCCTATCACGTCGATGCTGCGGATGACTATCTTTCCTTTCTTGTCGATATTTACGTCCACTATGACCTTGTCCGGTGCGGCAGGGTCGTCGTGTCGCAGTATCTCGACTTCTGCATTCTTGAAGCCCTTCTCGTCAAAGTATCGCTTGGCCAGGATCTTGGCGCGGTCTATCATGTTGGGAGTCAGCTGGTTGTCTTTCAGCAACCCTAACTTTTCCTGAAGTTCTGTCTTCTCGCTTTTGCGTACGCCGTTGTAGTTTATCTGTGATATTCGCGGACGTGGAGCCAGATGGATGTGTATGTATGCCGAATCCCTGACTATCGAGTCCACGGCTATCGATACGTTCGAGAAAAGACCGTTTTTCCAATATCGCTTTATTGCCTTCGTGATGTCTTCGCCGGGAATCGTTATGTAGTCGCCGACGGCAATTCCAGACAGGCGTACCAGCAGGCTCTCGTCATAGTTTGGGATACCGTCTACGGCAATGTTCTTCACGGCAACGCGGCGCGGGGTGCGGCTGTAGTCTATCACCACCGTGGTATCCTTCTCGGCATACTGGGCAGCTGCAGGCACTGTCGCCATCCACATGATGGTCGCAAGGACAATAAAGTATATCTTATTCTTCATCTGTAATCTGATCTCCTGTTTTTCCATAGCGGCGCTGTCTCTGCTGGTATGCCAGTATTGCACGGTGCAGGGATTCCTCCGTAAAATCCGGCCAGAATTCGTCGGTAAAGTAGAATTCGGTATATGCGCTCTGCCACAGCAGATAGTTGCTTATCCGCAGCTCTCCGCCGGTTCGTATCATCAGGTCGGGGTCTGGCATGAAGTCAGTCATCAGGTGGCTTGAGACGCAGTCTTCGTCAATGTCGTCTGCCTGCAGCGTGCCGTTGCGGACCTCGTCGGCTATAAGCCTTGCCGCACGTGCAATTTCCCACCGGCTGCTGTAGCTCAGTGCAATGACCATGGTCATGCCTGTGTTGGCCGCGGTGCTGTCCATGCATTCCTGCAGACGCCTGGCAACGCTTTGCGGCAGGCGGCCGATCTCGCCTATCATGCGGAAGCGCACGTTGTTCTTCATGAAGATTTCTTCCTCCAGGTTGGTCAGGACAAGGTTCATCAGAGCCTCGACCTCCGGCGTCGGACGGTTCCAGTTTTCCGTGCTGAAGGCATATACGGTCAGGTACTTTACTCCAAGGCGTGTGGCCTCCTCGGTAATGCGCTTGACCGTGGCGACCCCTTCCACGTGGCCTGCAGTGCGTGGCAGGCCCTTGGACTTGGCCCAGCGGCCGTTGCCGTCCATGATTATGGCTATATGTGCCGGAATACGGCTATAATCTAATTGTTGCATTTTCTCAGTTTTGGACTTATGTCGTATGACAGGGACAGCATGAAGAAGCTGTATGCATCTTTGTTCTTGATTCCGGAACTCTTGATGAAGTAGGGGTCGGAGAGCCTTACTCCGTCCAGCTTGTCGACGGTGCTGAAGTGTACCGACCACTCGAACGCCAGGTTCAGCCGTCGCCTGACCTTGTACTTTATGCCGGCACCTACGGGGAAGTTGACGCCGAAGCAGTTGCCGTCCGACGTGAAACCCATCGTAAGGCCGAATCCCAGCAGCAAGTACGGCGTGATGCGTGACAGCTTCTTGTAGTTGGGACCCATTCCGTATCCCCAGAAGTTCAGCTCGAACTGCGTACCGAGGTCTACCACGTTGCCCTTGAACAGGATGTCTTCGCTGCGTTCGGTGGAACCTGGCTCCTTGGGGATATACATTCCCTTGGTCGTACCGCTGTACCGGCCGAAGGAAAGGCTTGTCTTCAGTGCCATGCGCGGGTTGAAGTTCCTGCGGGCGTTGATGGCTGCCATCACGCTGCTGCCGCGCAGCGGCGTGCTGTTGGCGTCGCCCAGGTAGTAGCACAGGCCCAGGGATCCGCCCAGATCCCACTTGTACTCAAGCTCGTCGTCGGCACAGGCAAGTGCAACGACGGAAACAGCCATGATAAAACCCAGGAACCTCTTCGCCATCTCTGAATATGTCTTTATCTCTTGAATCCCAGACGGTTCAGGCGGCCACGGAAGATTTTGCCGTCTACTGCCAGCCACAGGAAGTCGTCATTGTCCACGATCCAGCAGATGCTGTTGCCGTCGCCCAGGTCTTCGGGCAGGTTTATCTCTCCGGTGATTCGCCATGTCAGGCCGTTGTCACTGCTCACGTAGATTCCCTCAAGGCTCTCTTCTGTATAGGGGTTCTTGCCGCCGATGGCCATCAGCTTGTCGTCGTAGCTGACCACCTGCAAGTTCTCCAGCATAGGCATTTGCCACAGGTCGTCCCAGGTACGTGAGTACATCATCCAGTTCTCTCCCTTCTCGTTGACTGTCAGCTGTGCCTTGCCTTCGTTGCTGAAGTGCGACCATGCCTTGCTCCACACTATGGCATCCATCGGGAAGTGATTGTCTTCGTCGGGACTGTATCCCATGAGCACGGCGCGGTGTTGCGCAAAGTTCTGCTCGTAGTGTACGAAGGCGATGTCCTCGCAAGGAACCAGGTCTTTCCTGTCGTCCAGGCTCTCTGTGTTCCATTCCCATGCCGACTGGTCTGTGCGTGTGCTTTCAAGGTTGCCGTTCCTAAGTGCGTACAGGAAATACTCGGACGTGCCCAGCAACCTGACTCCTTCGCGTGTGTCGACCAGCGACCACTGTATTCCGTCCGTGCTGATATAGATCTGTCCGTCGGTCGTGTTTACGTACAGTGCGTCCAGACCTTCGACCAGCGTCATCACGTCGGTCTTGTCCGGAAGGCTCGGGCACGACTGCATGACCCACTCGCCGGTGTTGGACAGTCCATGTGTGTATACCGCGATGCTGCCTCCGTCGTTGACAAGTGCGATGACTCCGTTTTTAGTGGCTGCCATCCTCATCGGCTTGCTTCCGCTTAGTCCTGCAGGAACAGGCATTCTGTTCCATGACAGTTCGTCGCCGTCCTGCTCGTGCATATTCACCTTGATGGTGTAGGTCCGGGAATATCCGTTCAAGGCCGTGATCTTCATCTGCAGCGGCTGGCGCAGGTCCAGGCTGTCGCCGGAATTGAAAGTCGTCCATTCGTCATCGTCGAAGGCGTCGGTCTTGCGCCACTCGATAAAGCTGCCGGTATACTGTATGACCAGCGGAACCTTGGACAGGTCGGTTCCCTTTGAGACGGAGTCGCGGTTTTGTATCGTCAGCGTCCTCTGGTCTATGGTCATGTATTTGTTGAAGGGGACATAGGTGGTGTAGTAGGTGCTGTCAGTGACTCCGTCGGATGCCTTTACCACATGCGGAATCCGCAGGTTGCTGAAATAGCAGCTGGAGATGTAGCATGCATCGTCGTTGGAGGTCGTGGGGTCATCCTCGTCCTCGTTGCTGCCGGTCGAGCAGCTTGCCGGTATGGCTATGATGCACGTTATGGACAGAAGCTCTGTCAGGAGCCTGAAAATCTTTGCTTTCGCGTTTGTGTACATATATGTATGCGCTTTTGGCTTACAAATGTACGGTAATTATTCCAAACGTCTGCAAAAATCTCCCTATTGGGGGTGCGAATTAAGTAAAATTAGCACTTTATGCCCCTCGACGGTAATGTCGCTGACGATTTTTGCCTGTTTCAGCACGGGGGCTGCTATTGCCTCGCAGTCTGGCGGGATTGCCTGAGCGGGTGCTTCCTTGTCTCCGATTTCTATCCTGGCTTCGTCCCACAGTCCCTCGTCTATGAAGCTTTGCAGCAGCTTCCTGCCGCCCTCCACCGTCAGGTGCTGTATGCCGCGCCGGTACAGGTCGTATATCATTTCGCCCAGTATCTGGTTCGTGAAGACTATGGTCTCCGGGCCTGACTGCAGCATTCTCAGGTTTCCGTCCAGCCGTCCGTGGCGGTCGATGGTGGCTCGCAGCGGCGACGGGCCGTCCCACAGCCGTGCGGTCAGTTCGGGGTCGTCGTCAAGCGCTGTGTCCGTTCCAACCAGTATTGCCTGTGTGCGAGTCCTGAGCCTGTGTACGAGCATCTGGTTCATCGGTGAGGAAATGCCCAGCCTCGGCCTGCCAGACGGCTGGCTGTCGCGGCTCTTCCCGCGAATGCCGATGATGCCGTCCTGCGTCTGTGCCCATTTCAGAGTGATGTATGGACGTTTTTTTCGATGAAATGTGAGGAAATTGCGATTAAGTTCCTCGCATTCGTGCTCCAGTACGCCAATGGTGACGTCGATGCCTGCCTGGCGTATGCGCTCCAGTCCTTTGCCGTCTACCTTGTGGTTCGGGTCCTGCATTCCTACGACTACGCGCCTTAGTCCTTTCCCGATTATCAGGTCGCAGCACGGCGGGGTCTTACCCCAGTGCGAGCATGGTTCCAGGGTGACGTATATGGTGCTGTCTCTGAGCAGCGTCTGGTCCCGTACGCTGTCGATGGCGTTTACCTCGGCATGCGGACCGCCGTATTTGCGGTGGTATCCCTCGCCGATGATCTTGCCTTGGTGTACGATCACGGCACCGACCATCGGGTTCGGGGCCGTGCCGGCCTCGCCGCATCTGGCTATCTGGATGGCTCTTTTCATGAAGATTTCGTCCTGATTCATAAAGTTTGGGCAGGAAATGTCGGACATTATACTAAAAAAATGTAATTTTGCATATTATGTTGAGTTGCAGGCAACAGTTGGAACGGCATTACGGTGTCCGTGAGGGCATGGCGCTCTATCGCATTGTCATGGAGGAGTGCTTCGCTTTGTCGCAGGCTGACATCCTGCTTGGCAAAGATAGTGAAATTTCACGATCCGACAAGTGCAGGCTCATGGAAATTACGGGGCAGCTGCTGAAAAACGTGCCGCTTCAGTACATCCTGGGATATGCAGATTTCTGCGGACATCGCTTCGTGGTGCGCCCTGGGTGTCTGATACCGCGTCCCGAGACGGAGGACCTGGTCAGTGAGATTGCGGGACTGGACGGAAGGGGCAGCCTGCTGGAGATAGGCACGGGTAGCGGCTGTATTGCAATAAGCCTTGCCTTGGAGGGTTTTGACGTGACGGCGACAGACGTGTCTGCAGAGGCGTTGGAGATAGCTGGGCAAAATGCCGTACGTCTTGGTGCAAAGGTCGAATTCGTGCATGAAAATATCTTACATCCGGTACCTTCTGACAGGGTGTGGGACGTGATTGTGAGCAATCCGCCGTACGTCATGTGTTCCGAGAAGGACGGCATGGATGCCAACGTGCTGGAGTACGAGCCTCATCTTGCCCTGTTCGTGCCCGACGACGACCCTCTCCTGTTCTACAGGCATATCTCTGGGTATGCCCTGCGTCACCTGGCTCAGGGCGGCAGGCTGTTTTTCGAGATAAACCATCTTCTTGCCGAAGAGACCGCGGGTCTGGTTGCTTCGGCCGGATTCCGTGACGTGTGTCTGAAAAGTGACAGGTATGAAAAGAAACGCTTCCTCTGTGCCTGCGTCTGACGAGGTATATGCCAGGCTTGCAAGGTTGTGCTCCGTCAGTGAGCATTGTGTGTGGGACGTTGTGCAGAAAATGCACCGGTGGGGACTCTCGCAGGCGGAGTCGGACCGTATCGTGGACAGGCTTGTCGATGAGAAATATATTGACGAGGAACGCTTTGCGAGGGCATATTGTAACGACCGTATGCGCTTTTCCCGCTGGGGCAGGATAAAGATAGCGGCAATGCTGCGCGGAATGCATGTGCCGGACAGTGCCATAAGGCTTGGGCTTGAACAGCTGGACGTCAACGAGTATCGCGATGTCCTCGGCAGTGTGATAGAGCGGAAGGACAGGACTCTTGCCGAGGATGACCCGTACAGGCGGCGCGTCAGGCTGATCCGCTTTGCCGCCGGACGTGGGTTTGAATTGGAAGAAATAAACAAATTTCTGCCTGAAGACTGAGTTATTAGAATAAAATATGATATATTTGCAAGCACATAAAAAAAGAATGACATGAAGACTCTCGAGAAGATTTTTGCAAGCAAGCTGCTGAAGGTAAAGGCAATCAAGCTTCAGCCGACCAATCCTTTTACATGGGCAAGCGGCTGGCACTCGCCTTTCTATTGCGATAACCGCAAGACCTTGTCTTATCCGGACTTGCGTACTTTCGTAAAGCTGGAAACGGCGCGTATCATAGCTGAGCGGTTCCCTGAGGCTGAGGCGGTCGCAGGCGTTGCCACAGGTGCCATTCCACAGGGTGCCATGGTAGCCGATGCGTTGGCTCTTCCTTTTGTCTACGTCCGTTCCAAGCCAAAGGATCATGGTCTGGAGAACCTTATCGAGGGTGAGCTGAAGCCGGGTAGCAAGGTCGTAGTGGTCGAGGATCTTATCAGCACCGGCGGCAGCAGCCTGAAGGCTGTCGAGGCAATACGCAACTATGGTTGCGAGGTAGTAGGCATGGTCGCCTCGTTTACCTATGGATTCGACGTTGCCGAAAAGGCATTTGCAGATGCCAGGGTCAAGCTGGTGACTCTTACCGACTACGAGGCTGTCGTGGCCGAGGCATTGCGTATAGGCTATATAAAGGAGAATGAAGTGGAGCTGCTCAACGAGTGGCGTAAGAACCCCAGCCAGTGGCAGGGATAAGAAATATAAGCTGATATGGAAAAATACGAAAGTACGGTACACGTTGTCGGCTCTCCGGTGGAGAGGGTATATTCGCGTATGTCCGACCTTACCAGTCTGGAATATCTTCGCCAGCGTGTGGACGACCCTGGCTTTGAGGCGATGCTCAATTCGCAGTTGCCGGCGGACAAGCGTCCCAATCCCGAACAGATGGAGAAACTGCGCAACAACATACGCAAGATGGTGCTCACGGCTGATACCATGCAGGCGCATATAGGTCCTTTGGGTGACATAACGCTGCGCATCGTGGAGCGTGCCGAGCCTAAGCTGGTCAAGATGGAGCTGGAGGGTGCTCCGGTGCCTGTGACCATGTGGGTGCAGATGTTGCCGACAGATGAGGCTTCGTCGCGTATGAAGGTGACGCTTGGTTCGGAACTGAACTTCTTCATCCGCAAGATGATTGAAGGAAGGCTCAAGCAGGCCGTAGAGGGTATTGCACAGTTCCTGAGTGTACTGCCTTACTAAAAACAGGCAAACGGTTACTGGAAATGAAACTTTGGGATAAGGGATACGACACTGACAGGGAAATCGAGCGCTATACCGTGGGGCGTGACCGCGAGATGGATCTCTATCTGGCACAGGATGACGTGCTTGGCTCCATGGCTCACATCACCATGCTGCAGAGCATAGGCCTGCTGGACAAGGACGAACTGGAGGCCCTCCTTGCGGAGCTGCGCAAGATATACCGTCAGGCTGTGGAGGGAAGCTTTACGATAGAGGAGGGTAGTGAGGACGTACACTCGCAGGTTGAGCTGATGCTGACCAGAAAACTCGGTGAAACGGGGAAAAAGATTCATTCCGGGCGTTCTCGCAACGATCAGGTGCTGGTCGATCTGAAACTGTTCACCAGACGCCAGTTGCGGCTCATAGTGCAGGATGTGCTGGATCTGTTCCACGCGCTGCAGAGACAAAGTGAACGGTATGCTTCTGTCCTGATGCCCGGATATACCCACCTGCAGGTGGCAATGCCAAGCAGTTTCGGTCTGTGGTTCGGCGCGTATGCCGAGAGCCTGGTGGATGACATGACGATGCTGCTGGCTGCGTGGAAGCAGACGAACCGTAACCCGTTGGGCTCGGCTGCCGGATATGGCAGCAGTTTCCCGCTGAACCGCAGGATGACGACAGAGCTGCTGGGCTTTGACTCGATGGACTACAATGTGGTGTATGCCCAGATGGGACGTGGCAAGACGGAGCGTAACGTGGCCTTTGCCATGGCAAGCGTGGCCGGGACGGTGAGCAAGCTGGCATACGATGCGTGTATGTTCAACTCACAGAATTTCAACTTCGTGCGCCTGCCCAAGGAGTGTACCACGGGGTCGAGCATCATGCCTCACAAGAAGAATCCCGACGTGTTTGAGCTGACACGTGCAAAGTGCAACAAACTGCAGGGATTGCCTCAGCAGATAATGATGATTATGAACAACCTGCCGAGCGGCTATTTCCGCGACCTGCAGATTATAAAGGAAATTTTCCTGCCTTCGTTCCAGGAACTCCGTGACGTGCTGGCCATGACGACGTATATCGTGGAGAGGATGGAGGTGCGTACGGATATTATTGAGGATTCGAGGTACGACCTGATGTTCAGCGTCGAGGAGGTCAACCGTCTGGCGGCGGAGGGTATGCCGTTCCGTGATGCCTACAGGAAGGTGGGCATGGACATAGAGGCCGGCAGGTTTACTCCGCACAAGGATATTTGCCATACTCACGAGGGTAGCATAGGCAACCTGTGCAACGGCGAGATCAGACAAATGATGGATGAACTGGTGGCAGAATTCAGCTTTGAAAGGACAGATGCTGCCCTAAGGGCTTTCGGACTATGATTTTCAGCGTACGCAAAATCGTTGCCTTTGTGATGTTGTCGTCGGCAGGGGTGTTGTTCCAGGCATGTCAGCCGGCAAGCGACATGTACTGCGACATACCGGCACGTTTCATCGTGCCCAATGTACTGAGCGTCTCGCCTACTTTGTTCAGGTCGTGTACGTCGCTGGGTGAGTTCTGCACGATAACGAATCCGGCTGGCGATGCATTGAGGCTTCATTTTACATCTGTCGGCACGGCGGATACGTATAACCTGACGTCTCTGCAGGATCGTACTATAGTGCTTGGACTGGGGGGGCTGATAGTGGGGCTGCCGTATATGGAAGAGCAACTGGAGGAACAGGGGCCTAAGGTGGTCTGTTTCGACATGACATGCCCTAACTGCTACACTGACTACAATATATCGCATCTGATGCAGTATCGTAGGCTGGGGTTTGTGGATTGTTCCAGCTGCGGACGCAGCTATGACCTGAACAATATCGGGATAGTTGCCAGCGGCGAGGCCGGGCGTGCATTGTTCCGCTATCGTGTGAGCTATTACCAGTCTACGAACAGCCTGAGCGTCTCAAACAGGTAGGCCGTAAGCTACGGAGCTTATGTATCAGGGCAAGTTACTGTTATCTGATACATATATTTTGCTATGATTTTATAAGTTTGTCAAATCGGCTGGTGCGTGTCTAAAAACAGGAGGATGTGCTGATTCGCACATCCTCCTGCTGTATTTACCGGCCGGTATATGGCTGGTTTTTGTATCACGTGTTCACTTGATGACCTTGTGTCCGTTCTGTATGTAGATGCCATGCTGCGGAACGGTTTCAAGGCGTTGGCCGCTGATGCTGTAGACGGCATTTCCGCGGGCATTGTCGCCAGTACCGTGGATGGCATCTATCCCGGTGGGAAGACTTACCTGCTGGTATGGGCTCCAACGTGACTTGCCTTCGGCGGTGACGGCCTGTACGCGGTACTTGTAGTCGGTGCCTGTCAGTCCGGATACGGCATAGCTGGTTGAGGAGGTGGTGTATGTGTATGTCTTGTCGGATGCACTGTCTACCTGTACGTTATATAGGTAGAACCTTTTCTTGCTGGCAGTGCAAGAGAACTTGACCATGTAGTCTGAAGCTATGCCGGAGAAGCTGAACTCCATGTCGCCGCCGTCGCCGATTTTCTTTGTCTGCATCGAACCGATCTCGGCACCGCTTGAACTCAGGAGTGACACGACTATGCTGCTGGCATCGGAACCGTAGCTCTTGACGTTTACCTTGACGGTCACGTTTCCGTCGGCAGGTGCTCCGACAAGGGGAGTCGTTACGGATCCTTTGTTCTTGCTGCTCCCGAGTTTTAGTCCACCCGGTGCAAGATAGACGGTTTCACCGCTCCATCCTGACTGTGTCGTATAGTCATCCAGTTTTGAGGCTATGTTCTGGTTGTCGTCCGAGGCTACGCTGACCTTGGAGAAGTCCTCGTAGAACTTTGTAGTAGCATCGCCGACGGCTCCTGGCTCTACGACCTCCAGGTTGTAGGAGGTGGCTGCGTCCACGGCTTCCCATCTTGCGGTGAATCCGGTGGCAGTTATGTCCGTGGCAGACAGGACCTCGGGAACGGGGATGACTACGCCGCCGTCGAAGGTGAAGGATATCAGGCCGTCGTTGCTCTCTGCTATATCCTCGACCGGCCTGCCAAGGAACTTGCGGCCGTCGCTGTTGGTGTTGTACAGTGTAGCCGCAGGGGTGCTGGTGTCCGTAAACGCTGTATTACGGCTGGTTCCAGGCCAGGGGTCGCCGGCAATCTGTGCATAGGTTGCATACCACTGGTAGATGGTTGATCCGCCTTCTGTATTTTCACGTTTCGTCCCATAGCTGTTGTCGGCGGGTACAAAGGTCATCCTCTGGCGGGAGGGATCGTCGTTGGGTGCATTTTCTTGCCACGTGCTCTTGTCATAGTCTACGTGCAGTATCATCATGCCATGACCGCCTGTGTAGGCATCCCATTTCTCCTGCTGGTGATTCTCCAGGATGTAATACTCGTTGCGGTTCTTCTGGTTGTAGATGGCGTAGGCCTCGGGTTCGCTGGTCAACGGCTTCATTCCGGAAACCTTGCAGGGGCTGTCCAGTTCGGTGAGTTCCATCCATCCTGCCCACCAGCGCTCGAAGCTGGTAAACGGTGCAGGAACCTCGCCGTTGTCTTCAGGACCGTTGTACGAGCCTCCGTCCATCAGGTCCCAATACATCATTCCGGGACCGCCGCTGTAGTCTGTGTCATAGAGGTCGGCATAGCCGAGGCAATGGCTGAACTCGTGGCAGGCTGTGCCTATGCCGTTGATGGTGCTTTCGTCTGCCAGCTCGTTGGATACGGCATAGGTGTCTATGGTCACGCCGTCCAGCCGCTGTGCGCCTGAGCCGTCGCCGTAGTAGTTGCATGACGTCAGGTCGTATTCGTGGGGCCAGATAGTGTCGTCGTCACCTCCGGAAGCCTCTCCCTGACCGGCATATATGCAGAAGACCTGGTCTACCTCTCCGTCATCGTCCCAGTCATAGTCGGCAAAGTCTACCTGGCTGTCTGCCAGTTTCAGTGCCTCGATGACCATTGTTCCCGGGTACATGTCATTGCCGGAGGCGTCGTTGGCTCCGTAGTAGCCGTACTTCTTGCTGACGGTTACGGGACCTATTACATCGAACGTCAGGTCAAACTGTCCGTAGGACTGGTCGTAGAAGTAGTCGTGTACGGATCCGACGTGGCCGTCTGAGGCGTACCCTGTCTTGTTGAACTTGTCGTTGAACACGGACTGTGTACTGCCGGCAAGAAACTTCTTGTCGGAAAATTCGACAAGGATGACAAGTCCCTTCTTCTGTCCCTTGATGGTCGTGGGCTCACCGAAGGCCTTGTGCATGCCAGGACGCGTGAGCGTGCGTCGCGCCTGCATACGGGCAATGCGTCGTGCGTTGCTGGCCTTGGCGCGCTTGTGGCGTGCGTCCTTCAGGTTCTCATACTCGAAGACGGACAGGTAGCGTGCCACTCCATCCTTTACCTGAAGTGCCTTCCCGCTGTCGTCTACATACCAGTGTCCGTGTTCGTCTCCGACCAACATGGCACTGACTTGCGTCCCGTCGGAGAGCGTGACTGTCTGCCTTGTCCTTTTTGCGGGCACGGCTGACACGGTGACCGTGGCCGATACCAGCATGAACAGTAGTAATAAACGTTTCATCATTGTATTTTGTTTTAGTTAGTATTTCTGCATTGTCAATTGTGTACGAGGGTTCCTATGTCCTCGCCTTCGATGACCTTTTTCAGGTTTCCCGGTATATCCATGTTGAATACATAGATGGGCAGGTCGTTCTGCATGCACATCGCCGTGGCTGTGATGTCCATGACCTTCAGTCCACGGGCAATGACGTCGCTATAGGTGATGTCGTGGAACTTGGTGGCTGTCGGGTCTTTCTCCGGATCGGCGGTGTATATGCCGTCTACTCGCGTTCCCTTGAGCATTACGTCGGCCTCAATCTCTATGCCGC
>DFKL01000073.1 GCA_002373535.1 Prevotellaceae bacterium UBA3646
TTTTGAGGTGTATATACGACTGCCGAGCGGCTAATGCCAGCTTAGGGTGTATGGAAAAAGGATATGAAAGGGGGAAATTGAAGATCTGGGATATTTTGCCCCCGGTGGGGGGGAACAAAAAAAGCCTGGTTGCCGTGTGGACAACCGGGCTTTTGACCGATTTCACCGTGGGGGTGATGCTGTTTAGCGTACCATTACCTTACGGCCATTGACGATATAGAGGCCACGGACTGGGTGGCTGACTCGGCGTCCCTGCAGGTCGTAGTACTGGTTGTCGGCGTCATCGGAACGGACATCGGTGAGGCCGGTGGGATTCTCGATGGTAAGGGTGCCGTTGACGTAGGTTATCTGGTAGTTCTGTGTCTCGGCTCCGGAGATGCGTATCTCGTACTCACCGGCTGGGCTGTCGGGGGTGGCATCGCACTGGAGGTCCGGCTGACGCAGGAGGATGTCGTTGATCTTCTCGCTATTGCGCAGGGCGGTGTTGGTGAACTGGAACTGGGGGTTCTCCTGGCCGTACTGCCGCGTATAGGACTTGGCCGTGAGGGTGAGGGGTGCGGGGGTTACCTGGAGTGTGCCGTCATGCAGCTGTACGCCGGGGGTGGTGATGTTGCCAGGGGCTATCTGTATGGGGTATGTGCCGACGGGGCTCTTGCTGGTGGCTGCACAGGTGAATGTGGGGGTGCCGTTGACGGGTGCTCCGGTGACGTCGTAGGTGTATGCGGGGTTGGTGCGGCCGTAGAGGCGTTCCAACGGGTCGGTGCTGACGACTGGGATACCGGTGTACGGGGTGATGGTGGCGGCGCCCCATACGGGGTCGGCGGCATAGGATTCGATATAGGGCTGCGGTATGAAGAGGGTGAGCTTGCTCATATTGAGCGAGGAACTGGCGGCCTCGACGACCTGTGGTGCAAGGATGGCTACGTAGCGGATGCCTGAACTGCTATAGAAGGCTTTCTGACCGATGGTGGTGACGTTCTGCGGTATGTAGATGGATGTAAGGGCGGGACAGTTGCGGAAGGCTTCGTCGCCGATGGTGGTGAGGGAGGTGAAGTACTGCAGTTCGTCGAGGCTCTGCATCTTGGTGGCGCTGCGGAAGGTGCTGCCGAGGGTGGTGATGGCGGCGGCCTCGTCGAGGCTGAGCTCTCCGTCCTCGTCGTCGTCCCACCTGCTGATGCTGATGCCGGCTGCGACGGGATCGGCAAAGTCTATGTAGCGGAGCTTGCGGCGCAGGCTGCTGACGGCCTGGTCGATTTCAGGCTCGGTGCTCTGGAAGTTGTCGTAGACGGATTGCTCGGCGGTGACGTCGATGGACTTGTCACGGGCGCGCTGTATGAGCTGAAGCAGGTGCTGGGTCTTGTCGTAGAAGGCGCGGACGGCACGTACCTGGTCTGCGCTGACGAAGCCCCACTGGCAGTTGGCGGGGTTGCCGTCGTAGCTGACATCCCAATAGAGGCCGTAGGTGTAGTCGGTGAACTGGCTGACGTGCCCGAGGTCGGTGCCGAGGTATTCGCCTGCGGTGTAGCCGGAATCGGTCGCGGGGACTTGCAGGGTGAAGATGCCGGGCTGACCGGGGACGGGGGCCAGGGTCCAGTAGGAGGCTGAGGTGACGGTGCCGTCGACGAAGCAGGTCTTGACGCCGTCGCCGACCTTCCTGTCGTTGCTGACGCGCTTGAGGACCTTGTTGCTGCCGTCGCCTGTCTCCTCGGAGTAGAGGTAGTAGGTGCCGGCCGGCATGGTGCCGGTGCGGCGGAGCTGGTATACCATGGGGCGGCTGCCGACTATGGCCTGGGTGCCGTAGGCTTCGCCCTTGGTGATATAGTTCTTGAGACCAAGGTTGTAGATGTAGTAGTCGGTCTGTTCCTGGGGCTCGGTGGCGTAGGGGACGACGGCCGGGGTGCGCATCTCGGCGATGGTGCCGAAGTCTTTCCACACGTCGGCCTGCTCGTAGAGCTGACGGGAGCCGTAGGGGACGTAGAGGGTGGCTGCGGCGAGGGTGGCGGTGCTGAAGACGTTGCTGCCCATCTTGACGGTGGTGGGATCGGGGACATAGATGCTGACCTGGGTGATGGCATTGTCGTTGCCAAAGGCGTTGTCGCCGATGCTGGTGATACGGCTGCCGAGGGTTACGGACTGGAGCTTGGTGCAACCGTAGAAGGCGTTCCGTGATATGGTCTTGAGCTGGTCGGGAAGGGTGACATTGAGTACCGAGGTGCAGCCGTTGAAGGATTTTTCCGTGAGCTCGTCGATGCCGGTGAAATGGGCAAGGTCGGCGAGGTCGGTAATCTTGCTATTGCCGTAGAAGATGGTCTTGAGCCCGGAGACGGCGGCGGCTTCGGAGATACTGATCTCACCGTCGTTGTCGGCGTCGTAGTTGTTGATGACTATACTGCGTACGACGGGGTCGGCAAAGTTGATGAGGCCGAGCTTGGTGCGCATCTTGCGACAGCCCTTGAGTAGGTCGTCGGTGGTGCTTTGCATATTGTCGTAGATGGCTTGCTCGTAGGCGACGTCTATCTTTTGGGCGACGCCGGCATCAAGGAGCTTGCCGAGTGCGACGGCGGTCTGGTAGTTGGTGGTCTGTGCCTGGTCGTAGGGAACGAGCATCCACTGGCAGTTGAGGGGGTACTGGCTGTAGTCGATGTCGCTGTATATGCCGTAGGTGGGTGACGCGGCATTGCTGGCGTGGGTGGTGCAGACGCCGAGGTAACGGCCGGCCTGGTAGCCTGTCTGTCCGACGGGGATCTGCATGGTGTAGACATTGTCACTGCCGGCGACGGGGCTTATGGTCCAGTAGCCTTTGGCCTGGTCGGTGGTGGCGCCGTCGACGAAGCAGGCGTTGATGCCGAGGCCTATCTTGGAGTCGGTGTCGCAGCGGAAGAGGATGTGCTTGCTGTTGCCGGTGTCGTCGGAGTATAGGTAGTAGGTGCCTGATGCCATGCTGCTGGTGCGGCGCAGCTCGAACCGCATGGGGCTGTCGGTGTCGTCGACGACGGCCTGGGTGCCATAGGCTTCACCTCTGGTGAGGTAGCGTCCCATGCCGAGGTTGTAGACGTAGTATGGGGTGTTGGCGGCGAGGCTGGCATAGGTTCCGGCCGAGAGGGTGCGCTGCTCGCGGATGGTGCCGAAGTCCTTCCACTGTGGGGCGGCGGCGAGGTAGGATGCATTGCCCTGCGGGGTATAGAGTGTGGCGTCGGCGAGGGTGATGCCGTCAAAGACGTCCTGACCGAGGGTGATGGTCTGCGGGGTGACGCTGCCGAGGTAGACGGTGGCGAGCTTGGTGCAGCCCTGGAAGGCTTGGGTGCCTATGTGGCTGATGCCTTGAGAGAGCCGCAGCTCGGTAAAGGCCTGGCAGGAGTTGAAGGTGTTGTCCTCGATGCGTGTGATGCCTTGCGGCAGGGTGACGTTGGGCAGGAGGCGGCAACCGGAGAAGGCTGCCTCGCCGATGGTGGTGAGGCCGTCGGGGAGGTTGACGGTCTTGAGCCTGGTGCAGCCTTGGAAGGTGCGCTTGCCGATGGACTGGAGGTTCTTGGGGAGGCGGATCTCCTTGAGTGCGGTGCAGCCCATGAAGGCTTCGTTGGCGAGCCATGTGAGGCCGGTGAAATAGTAGAGTTCGTCGAAGGTGGTGATGGCGGTCTTGCCTTGGAAGGCGGTGCCTATGTCGGTAACTGCCGCGGCCTCGCCGAAGGTGAACTGACCGTCGAGGTCGGTGTCCCAATTCTCGAGGCATATCTTCTTGACGGTGACATTGCTGATGGGCATGGCGCGTGACATGTAGTTTTCGGGTTCGCAGCCGATGACGGCTTCGGCCTGCAGGCTATAGCCGCCGCTGCTGCCGCCGACGCCCTGGGATCCGGGATTGAGCCTGGTGAGGAGGTAGTAGCCGTCGCTGCTGCCGCCCCAGCCCCAGTTGATGTGGTAGCAGCCCTGGTCGTCGTAGCCGTCGCAGACGAAGGCGTGGGCGCCGCTGGAATTGGCGCCGCTGAGGTAGAAGGGGCGTCCCTCGGCAAGTTCCTTGTAGAGGAGGGCGTCCCACTCGTCGTCCGTATAGGCGTCGTCCTTGTAGACGTACTTGACGGAACTGCCGTAGCCGAAGTATTGTGTCATGGCCTTGGCGACCATGTAGGAGTAGGCTCCGGAGGCGGAATTGCTATAGTTCATCTTGACGCTGACGCCGCAGTAGTGCATGAGCTGGGCGACGGCGAGCTGTTGCTTGGCCGTGGCGGTGCTGCTGTAGGTGTCGAGCATGTTGTCCCAGTCGATGGGTGAGCCTGAGGGTATGCCTTCGACATTGAGCTTGCCGTAGTCGGGGTGGGCGGTGGAGGTGGTGTAGGATGGTATCTCGGCCTGTGTCTCGGTGACGGACTTGGCGTGCTGGTAGTATAGTATCTGGGCCATGGCGGTGGCTACGCATCCGGTAACGCAACGTCCGAGGTTGAAGTATTGGGGACACTCGTTGTTGTAGGGCCAGGTCTGGTTCCAACGGGTGGTCACCATGGGGGCTACGGCCTTGTGTATGGGGGCGTAGCGGGGTGCCTGGGCGAGGAGCTCGGGGTGCTCGCTGAGGTACTGGAGCTCGGCTTCGTAGCCCTGGAGCCAAAAGCGCATGTTGTCGGGCAGGGTGTTGTAGTCGAACTGGCCTTGGTCGGTGTAGCCGATGACGGGGCGCAGCTTGTCGTCGCCGGTGGCAATGACGTAGCCTTGGTTGTCGCCACGGTTGAAGACGTAGTAGAGTTCCTGAGCGGTGCTGCCCTTGCCTGCAATATGCCGGGGGGACAGACGGGCGCGGTTGACGACGGGTGACAGCTGACGGCTGCCGGGGGCCTTCTGCAGGAAGGCAAGGGCACGGAGCCGGGCCTGCTCGCGCGTGATGGGTTCTGCCGACAGGGTTATGGTCACGGTCATGCTGATGAGCATGAGAAGGGTTTTTCTGAGACTAAACATTAGTGTATCGTGTTTTTTATTTGACTTTCGCGACGTAAACAATATTTGTAATTTACGCCGTAAAGGTAAAAAAATATACACAAAACCCAATACAATTTCCATTATATTCTTTGTCCGGCACGAAACAATTCGGATTTTCATGTCGTCTATAACTAAATGATTATCGTGGAATTCAATCATGTGAGAGGTGGATCGGGCTATATAGCCGGAGATGAACTATATGGAACAGGAAACAGACTGCAGCAAGTACTTGACTCTAATAACGCTCGACAAATATTGACTGTCTGTTTCTTGGGCATTTGGTATAAATTTCCTATCTTTGCTGCATGAAAATACATGGTACGATATTGGCAATACTTACTATTGTCACAACCGCCACTGCAAATGCTGCATCTGACAACCAACCGCGATGGATGGATCCGGCGGTGAACAGGGTGAACGTGCTGCCGGGGCATGCGTCGTTCTTTGCATACGAGAGCGAGGAGCTGGCTCTGGCCGGAGACAAGGGCAGAAGCTGCCGGTACATGTCGCTGGAGGGTGACTGGAAATTCAACTTCAGCAAGGACCATGACAAGGCGCCGAAGGATTTCTGGAGGACGGACTATGATGATGCGCGGTGGGTTTCGTTTCCCGTGCCTGGCCTGCTGGAGATGCATGGATACGGGGACAAGATCTACAAGAACATTGGCTATGCGTGGGCCAAACAGTTTAAGCCCAATCCTCCGTATATCGAGGAGAAGAACAACTATACGGGGTCGTACAGGCGCACGGTGGTGCTGCCTGCGGACTGGAAGGGGCAGCAGATAGTAATGTATGTTGGCTCGGCGACAAGTAACCTGACGCTGTGGGTGAACGGCCGCGAGGTGGGATACAGCGAGGACTCGAAGGATGCGGTGGAGTTTGACCTGACGGACTATGTGAGGCCGGGGGAGAAGAACCTGATATGCATGCAGGTGATGCGCTGGTGTGACGGCTCGTATGGAGAGGACCAGGATTTCTGGCGTTTCACCGGTATCGCGAGGGAGGTGTTCCTGTATGCGAGGCCGAAGGCTCACATCAAGGACATCAGGATAACGCAGGACCTGAATGCAAGCTGTACGGTGGGCATGCTGGGCCTGGAACTGTATACCACCGGGTGCAAGGGTATGGATATCGTGATGAGGCTGAACGATCCTGACGGAAACAACGTGTGGCACAGCAGCGGAAGGATCGGTGGCGACTTGGTTTTCATGAAGGAGCCTGTAGTGGACGTGAGGCCGTGGAGTGCCGAGAGACCGGACCTGTATACGCTGACGGTGACGATATCGCACCGCGGACGTACGGTGGAGTGCGTCAGGCAGCGTGTGGGATTCCGCCATATAGAGGTCAAGGGTGGCCAGCTGCTGCTGAACGGCAAGCCTATCCTGATAAAGGGGGCCAACCGCCATGAAATGGACCCCGACGGGGGATATGTGGTGGGCATGGAGAGAATGAAGTCGGACATACTGGCTATCAAGAAACTGAACATTAATGCCATACGTACGTGTCACTATCCTGACGACCCGCGGTGGTACGAATTGTGTGACGAATATGGGATATATGTGTGTGCCGAGGCTAACTTCGAGAGCCACGGCATGGGATACGGGGACAGGAGGCTGGCGCAGAATCCCGACTACCGCAAGACTATTCTGGAGCGTAACGTTGCTAACGTGACCGTGCAGCGCAACCATCCGTGCGTGATAATATGGAGCCTGGGCAACGAGAGTGGCCACGGTGACAACTTCAGGGAGGCGTACAGGGTGGTAAAGGACATGGATCCGACGCGGCCTGTGCAGTACGAGAGGGCGGAACTGGATAAGACGACGGACATCTTCTGTCCCATGTACTATGGGTATGAGCAGTGTGTGAAATATGCCACAGGGAACGACCCGAGGCCGTTGATACAGTGTGAGTATGCCCATGCCATGGGTAACTCGATGGGCGGCTTCATGGACTACATGGAACTGGTACGCAGGTATCCCAAGTATCAGGGTGGCTTCATCTGGGACCTGATTGACCAGGGGGTGCGCGGCAAGAGCAGGAAGACGGGGAGACAGATATGGATGTATGGCGGTGACGAGGGGGAGAACCCGGCATCGGACCATAACTTCAACTGCAACGGGATACTGGCGCCGGACAGGTCGTTCAACCCGCATGCCTACGAGGTGCAGTATGGCTACCAGAACTTCTGGGTCAAGGGGTTTGACCAGACGACGGGGATGCTGAGCGTGTACAACGAGAACTTCTTCCGCGTAGGTGACAACATGGCTATGGTGCTGCATCTGGTAGCGGACGGCGTGGAGCGTTGCACGGATCGTGCCAACTTCCTGTTCCTGCCGGCACAGGAGGTTACGAAGGTGCGTATACCGCTTGCCAAGATAGGGCCTGCGATGGAGAGGTACAGGGACTGCAACGTGTATCTGAACGTCGAGTTCGTGACTAAGGAAACGGAGGGTATCGTCCCGGCTGGGACGGTATTGTCACGCGGACAGCTGCACCTGCATCCTGCTGCCGCGACGGAAAGGCGGGCGGCAAAGCCTGACGGGGCAACGGTGGTGACGGTGGACAGTACTGCCGGTACCTATGTGCTGAGGGCTGGGGATATGAAGGTCTGCATAAGCCGCAGCTCGGGCATGATAGAGGGCCTGACAAGCCGAGGGAGGGAGATGCTGCAGGAGGGGTTTGCAGTAATGCCGAGCTTCTGGCGTGCCCCGACGGACAACGACTATGGGGCCGGACTGCAGAAGAAGTCGTGGGCGTGGAGGTCTCCGTCGTATGCCGTGCTGTACATGAACCTGTCAAACGCGAAGGATGGAAGCGTATGCGTATCGACAGGGCTGAAGATTGTGGGTATCGATGCTGTTCTAAGAATTGCATACAATGTGTCTGCATGTGGTGAAATAGAGGTGACTGAGCATCTGGATGTCGATGAAAAGGCAGCAGACAGGCCTCAGCCGATGCGCTTTGGCATGCAGTGGGTCATGCCGGCAGGTTTTGACAGGCTGCGATATGAGGGGCGCGGACCTGCCGAGAACTATGTGGACCGCAAGGCTTCGCAACAGATGGGTGTATATACGGCGGCCGTGTCTGACCAATATTACAACTATGTCCGTCCGCAGGAGTCGGGCAACCACTGTGACGTGGTATGGTGGCAGCTGACCGATGCCGATGGCAGGGGATTGTCGTTTGCCTGCCAGGACAGCATGGAGTGCTCGTCGCTGAACTTCCTGCCTGCGGACCTGGACGACGGGGTGGACAAGAACCTGCACCAGAGCCATTCGGGCGACCTGACGCCACGGCCATATACGGTGACACAGATATGCCAGACGCAGATGGGCCTGGGTTGTGTAGACTCGTGGGGTGCATGGCCGCGCAGGCAATACCAGATGCTGTGGCGCGACCGTACGTTCAGGTATACCGTAAAGGCTATATGAGTGCATAGTCATGATACCTAAAGATACATTATAATAATATTATTATATGTTAGCTCCTTCATTACTAAGTGCCGACTTCGGCAATCTGGAACGTGAATTCGAGTGGTTCAACCGCAGTGCTGCCCAATGGCTGCATATAGACGTCATGGACGGGGTCTTCGTCCCTAACATCTCGTTTGGATTCCCCGTGCTGAAGCATGTGGCCCGCCTGTGCAGGAAGCCATTGGACGTACACCTGATGATTGTAGAGCCGCAGAAGTTCATCCCCGAGGTAAAGGACCTGGGGGCTCACGTAATGAACGTCCACTACGAGGCGTGTACTCACCTGCACAGGGTGGTGGGACAGATACACGACGCCGGGATGAAGGCGGGCGTGACCCTGAATCCTGCGACACCGGTATCGGTACTGCAGGACATCATAGAGGACGTGGACCTGGTACTGCTGATGAGTGTCAATCCGGGATTTGGGGGACAGAAGTTTATCCAGCATACCTACAGGAAGGTGGAGCAGCTGCGCGAACTGACTGACCGTTCGGGGTCGCACGCCCTGATAGAGGTGGACGGGGGCGTGGACCTGACAAACTTCAGGAAACTGCGCAGCCTGGGGGCTGACGTGCTGGTCGCCGGCAGTGCGGTGTTCGGTGCGGAGGATCCAGAGGGGGTTTGCTCGCTGATGAGTGTCTGAACATTATTTGCCCAGAATGCTGAAACGCAGGATTTCATACATTGCCATCGCCATGATTGCGGCTGTGCTGCATGTCTGTGCGCAGGACGAATACGCCACGACGGTGGGAAAGGCCATGGAGGCCATGGAGCGTGACTCGCTGACCAAGGCCGAGGTGCTGATACGCGAGGGCATACATCTGAAGCCTGCGGACAAGGCTACGGCTGTCCTGTATCAGTATCTCGGTGAGATTTGCGTGCGACAGAAGCGCAACCAGGAGGCTCTGCAGGCCTTCACCGACGGACTGGCCTTGCAAAGCGGAAACGAGAACCTGCTGATAGACCGTGCCTCGCTCTTCCTGACGATGGGGACAGAGGAAAAGGCCCTGGCAGACCTGGACATGCTGCTGAAGATCAACCCGGACCATATCCAAGGGCTCTTCTTCCGTGCCTATGTCTACCGTAAGCAGCGCCTGATGATGAAGGCACGCAGGGACTATGAGCACCTGATAACATTGGACAATGACAACCGGGAGGCGCGTGTAGCCCTGGCTCTGCTCAACGCCGACGACAACCGTCCGCAGGAGGCCATGGAACAGGCTGACGTAATAATACGGTATTGGCCGGACTATGCGACGGGATGGATAGTAAGGGGCGGGTTGCACCAGAAGCGCCTCAACTTTGAAATGGCGCTGCATGACATGAACGAGGCCATACGGCTGGAGCCTGACAATCCGGACTTTTACATATCGCGTGCAATACTGTATCGCGACTTCAGGAAAAAGGCTCTGGCACGTGCTGATTTTGCCCGGGCCGTACGACTGGGAGCCGACCCCGTAGAGTGTGCCGGGCTGATGCTTACTGACCGCAAGGGGAAAAGGGCAAAATAAATCTTTCCTGCAAAATTCTTGCTCTTTTAGGAAAAAAATGTACCTTTGCAGCCACAATCTATTGACATGAAGCACAAGGTCTTGTTTTTCCTATATCTGACAGTCTTGATATTACCCAACATAATTCTCTGTGTCACAGAGACTATGCCGTGGTATGGAAAGGCTACGCTACTGCTTCTGCCGTTGTCGGTATACTGGACGGTCATGTGCTTGTCACACCGGCCTTCCAAGGCTTACTGGTGTATGTTCCCCGTTTTGTTCCTGGGTGCATTCAACATCGTATTGTCGTATCTGTTTGGCAAAGGAGTCATTGCCGTCGACATGTGGCTTAACGTGGCTACGTCAAGCCCCAACGAGGCAGGCGAGATGCTGGCACAGCTGTATCCGTCGGTTATCGCGGTAGTGATTATATATGTTCCGACACTGGCCTATGCTGCCTACGACATCTGGAGCAAGGGACGCCTGGACCACGTGTTCGTAAAAAGGCAGCGCATGGTCGCCTGCGCTCTGGCGGCGGCGGCATTGCCACTGACCGGAGCCACGATGGCTACGGGGAAATGGAGCCTGCTGGACGACCTGTTCCCCGTCAACGTCTGCTATAACCTGAAGCTTGCCGTGGAACGCCAGGCTACATCGCTGAAGTATCTGGAGAACAGCAGGGACTTCAGATTCGACGCAACATGCATGGATGCCGATTCCGTACCTCAGGTACTCGTACTCGTTATCGGAGAGACCAGCCGCGCTGCCAACTGGCAGATATTGGGCTATGACCGCGATACCAACCCGGAACTGAGCAAGACAGACGGTATCATCGCATTCCGCGACTGTCTGTCCCAGAGCAATGCCACGCACAAGAGCGTGCCGATACTGCTCTCGCCTGCCACGGCCGAGGATTTCAAGGTGCTGTTCCACTCCAAAGGTCTCCTGGCTGCTTTCCGCGAGGCTGGCTACCATACGGCTTTCATCAGCAACGAGCCGCGCAACCACTCGTTCAACGACCACCTGGGCGAACAGGCCGACACCACTATATTCCTGCGCGACAGCATGAGCGGCGACCCTAAGGATTCGCTGATGCTTCCGTATGTAAGCGAGCTGCTTGCCGGCAAAGCAAACCGACACCAGCTGATAGTATTGCACACGTATGGAAGTCACAGTACCTACTCGGACCGGTACGAGGACTACCAGAGCTACTTCCATCCGGACAACGTAGTCCATGCCACTGCAAGCTGCCGTGAGGTATTGATAAATGCGTATGATAACACCATAAGGCTCACAGACCACTTCCTGGCATCGGTAATCAGAATGCTGGAGCAGAGCGGCAGGCCCTCTGCCCTGGTATATACCAGCGACCACGGGGAAGACATCTACGACGACGAACGCGGCTTGTACCTGCATGCCTCGCCATGGCCCAGCTACTATCAGCTGCACACGCCTCTGATATTCTGGTTCAGCTCCGGGTACCGGGACCTCTACGGCCAAAGGACCGGCCTGGTTGCGAAGCGGCGTAACGACCCGGTACAGAGCGACTGCATATTCCCGACCATGCTGACCTTGGGAGGCATCGGGACCAAGGTCTGCCAAGACTCTCTGTCCCTGGCGTCAAAAGCCTACCGCATCAAGCAACAGCGCCACTACCTGACCGACCACAACCTGTCGGTCACACTGGACAAATGCCTGGAACCACAGGACTTCGTCCAGTTCAGGAAACACAACATGCGCCCCTACTGACCATTAATCTAACCAAAAAGAAGAAGCAACGACACAATCATGAATATACAGAACCACATTGTCAAGGCCATTATAGTCATTCAGGAAGCTGGTATAGGCTTGACCCGCAAACAGCTGCAGGACATCCTCACCGGAAACGAGAGCGACGAGGTGCAAAGCAATGAGTTCGACCAGCTGGATTCCTTCGGCATTGCAGACGGCAGTGAAGACGAGGACTGGAATGCCATATTTGATCGCGCAATCGAGGAGGGACTCCTGAAGGTCAAGAACCAGAAGCGCCATACCATAACCTACACGACGGAGGGCAAGAAGTTCCGCAAAAAGCCTCATTTCGTAAAAATGGGAGAAGACGACGAGGATTACAGCGGCATAGACGATCCCGAACTGATTTCCGTAATGCGCGG
>DFKL01000161.1:0-18898 GCA_002373535.1 Prevotellaceae bacterium UBA3646
TGCTTGTTCTGCATCTTGTTCCATATACTGTACGGAGACTTTATGCGGGCCTTTACCTCGTACTTCAGTCCTGTCTCGTCCAGACGCTTGCATATCGGAGCCGTGAAGTCGGCAAACATTTCGTTCAGATGTGCGCGTCTGTCTGATATACGACTGACGATAAGGGAATATTCTTCCGGATGCTCGTACTTGAAGGACAAATCCTCCAACTCCTCCTTTATGCGATTCAGTCCCAGACGATTTGCCAGAGGTGCGTATATGTAGAGGGTCTCACCTGCTATTTTCCTTTGCTTGTCCGGCAACTGGCTGTCCAGCGTACGCATATTGTGAAGACGGTCACTGATCTTTATGAGGATGACGCGAATGTCCTCGCTCATAGTGAGCAGCAGTTTCTTGAACGTTTCGGCCTGGGCAGAAGCCTGACTGCCGAAAATCCCTCCGCTTATCTTGGTGACTCCGTCTACTATCTGAGCTATCTTGGGGCCAAAGATATTACGTATATCCTCGACGGTATAGTCGGTATCCTCGACGACGTCATGCAGCAGGGCTGCACATATACTGGTACTCCCCAGCCCTATCTCACTACACACAATCTGCGCAACGGCCAGAGGGTGCATAATGTATGGCTCTCCCGAAAGCCGGCAGACTCCGTCGTGGGCCTCGCGGGCAAAGTTAAATGCTTTCTCGATAAGGTCTACCTTCTTGCGATGCGGGCTGGCAAGATAGCTTTCCACAAGACGGTGGTATGCCGTCTCTATCATCTGGGTATCCCTGTTCATTTACCTGACCTTGATGTTTAGTATTTTCACCGTCTCCTTGATGTCGTTCTCCGTCTGCCATAACGGTTACGTCTCGTATAGCTGCTGCCCGACCTTCTCCTGTATGTACCCTTGCCTCTGGTATAGGACCTGCTGCGTCTCGCTGTCTTGACGCTGCCTTCGGAAGTCAGGCCGTCGTCGGCAAGTGCAGCCGTCCCTGATGACGACAACTGCCATGGAAGCGTATTCACGTATATACTGTCTCCTGCCTCGATGAAGGCATTGACAGCATCCGTAGGCATCCGCAAGACACATGGCTTGGCACCGCCAGGCACGCGGTTGGTACGATACTGAGGATTCAATGCCCTAAGCTCCTCTATGTCGATACTGCACCGCTGGCTGACTACGGCCAGGTTCACGTCACGCGTGACGACTATCGTATCCGTCCCCAGGGGCAAGCGGGTCGGGGCCGGACATATATTGTGCTCGCAATAATAGTTCATGATATAGTTGGCCGCAATGAAGGCCGGCACATAGCCGCGTGTCTCTCGTGGCAGATATGGATAGATGGTCCAATAATCCTTTACGCCTCCTGCCCTCTTGATGGCCTTGCCGACATTTCCAGGACCACAATTGTAAGATGCGATAACCAGTGTCCAGTCTCCGAAGATTCCATACAGTTCCTTCAGCATTCGAGCAGCTGCATAGCTTGCCTTGACAGGATCACGGCGCTCGTCTATGAGACTGGTTATTTCCAATCCATATTTTTTTCCCGTGGTCGGCATGAACTGCCAAAGGCCTGCAGCGCCGGCACGACTTGTCGCACATGGGTTCAGCGCACTTTCTATTATGGGTAGGTACTTCAACTCCAGAGGCACGCCGTATGACTCCAGGGCATCCTCGAAAATAGGAGTATAGAAATTGCTTGCGCCCAGCATTATCGACACCGAACGGCGCATACGGTCGCTGTATTGGTCTATGAATTTCTGTACTACGGAATTGTATGGCATGGGAACCACGTTGGGCAGGTTGTACAGGCGCCGCTCGTATTCCTCTGGACTATAAGTCTTATTCTCGCCTGTAGAGAAACAGTTGCTGCCGTCGTAATTCAGGTATGTCCTTGCGTTCCACTCCCTCATCATGCTGTCTATCTGTGCATCCAGCATACCTTCCGGCAAATCCATAGACTCGTCCTTGCCGATGTTGGCATCGTACACCGTAATAGTCTTCTGTGCCATGACGACAAGCGGGAATGCAAGCATTGCCAGCAGCGATATATATTTACTCGTTATCATTTCCTGTATCCGTGTATTATGGTTCTTCAATAAGTCAAGGTCAACGAAACCGCCGGCGAACCGAACCTGCCATCGTCCGTAGAGGCAATATTCCTGATAAACGTCGGCTTCCACTGCAGGGAAAGGTCCTTGCTGATGTCAAACGTGCTAAGTTCTGCATCGACATAGGCATCAACCACGCTCAGGATATATACGCCCACCATAAAGAATATGCTCAGGTCGCGATAGCGCCGATAAAAGTCCTTCTTGCGTTTGAACATATCGGCCAGCTTGCTTTCACGACCGGCTATCGGATAGTTCAGCGGCAGCATTTCCTCATAGCTCTTTGTGTTCGGGTCGTCATCCGTAATGTCCTGCCATGCCTGAGAATAGTCCCGCATCATCTGTCCGTTCCAAGTGATGGCATATATACACCCTATTACCCCCCCGTATACTATCGGCAGTTTCCAGAACTTCCTGTTATATATCTGTCCTCCTCCGGGGAACACCATGGAAAGCCACATGGCACGTATGGGGTCGGGTTTCCAGGACGAATACCTGCCTTTGACAGAATCAGGCAATACCAGGGCAGAATCCATGCGGACAGAATCCGCAACTGCCGATATTACAGAGTCCAGCCTGAGCGTGTCAGAAAGTATTGTCTCCAGCCTTACCCGGTCTTCCGTCACGCTGTCTGCACGAAGCGGCCGTGCCGTTACCGTCTTCCTCGCCTCCTGGGCCCATGCCGGCTGCAGGACCATGGACGACACGGACACGACTATCAAAAAATATGCACACACACTGCGCATTCCCTACTTCAGTCTGTCCAAAAGTTCTATAATACGTATCATTTCTGCCTCGTTGGCAAAAGGTATCGTAATTTTTCCCTTTCCCTTGTCCGAGCACGAGAGCTGAACCTTCGTCTGGAAGAAGCGGCAGAGACTGTCCCGCAGTATTTTATATTCCTGAGCCAGCTTTCCGTTTCCTTTCTGACTGACGCCGCCTTCGTTCTTCCCATGCCTGCCGCTGCGCAAGTCACGCACAGCCTGCTCCACGGCACGGACGCTCAAGCCGCCAGACCTGATCTCCTCATACAAATCCAACTGCTGCTTAGGATTGTCCAGGGAAAGCAATGCACGGGCATGTCCCATTTCCAGCTCACGACGCTTCAGGGCCAGTTGGATAGTGGCAGGCAGCTTAAGCAGCCTCAGATAGTTCGTAACCGTAGAACGGTTCTTCCCGACGCGCTCACTCAGACGCTCCTGTGTCAGGTTGTACTGCTCCATAAGGTTCTGATAGGCCAAGGCTATCTCCATCGAGTTGAGATCCTCTCTCTGGATATTTTCTATCAGAGCCATTTCCATCATATTTTCATCGTTCACGGTACGTACGTATGCCGGAATAGTCGCCAGTCCTGCCATCTGAGATGCCCGCCACCTGCGTTCGCCGGCGATAATCAGGAACGTACCGTCGCCCTGGTCACGCAGGGTGATGGGCTGCACGATGCCCAGTTCCCGTATACTGGCAGAAAGTTCGGCCAGCGATTCCTCGTCAAAGTCACGACGGGGCTGATTGGGATTAGCCACGATTTTTTCTACAGGAACCTCGCTTATGCTGCCACTTCCTGCCGGAGAGATATTCTCCGAGCCGATCAATGCGTCCAAGCCACGGCCCAGCGTGGCATATTTCTTCTTTATAGCCATTATTTACCGTTCTTTTCTATAATCTCCTGAGCCAATGCCAGATAATTGCGAGCTCCTATCGAATCCGCATCATAATGCAGCACCGGAAGACCATGGCTCGGAGCCTCGGAAAGCCGCACGTTACGCTGAATGACCGTCTTGAACACCAATTCACGGAAATGACGCTTGACCTCGTCGTAAATCTGGTTCGCGAGACGCAGACGGCTGTCATACATCGTAAGGAGGAAGCCCTCTATCTCCAAAGCCGGATTCAGCTTGGCCTTGATTATCTTAATCGTATTCAGGAGCTTGCTGATACCCTCCAGGGCAAAATATTCACACTGCACGGGAATTATTACGCTGTCGGCTGCAGTCAAGGCGTTCACGGTAATAAGTCCCAGCGAAGGACTGCAGTCGATCAGGATATAGTCATAGTCCTGCAGCACAGGCTGCAGCATGTTCTTCATGATACGCTCACGCTGCCTGCGGTTCAGCATCTCTATCTCCGCGCCCACCAAGTCAATATGGCTCGGCAGTATGTCCAGATTCTCGACATCCGTACTAAAAATAGCCTCACGGACATCCACGTCATCCGTCAGGCAATTGTATATCGTGCAATCGACCTGCGAACTGTCCACGCCCAAACCACTCGAAGCGTTAGCCTGTGGATCGGCATCAATCAGCAGCACCCTGTTCTCCAATGTCGCCAGAGATGCTGCCAGGTTCATGCTGGTCGTCGTCTTTCCCACGCCGCCTTTCTGGTTTGCCAAGGCAATAATCTTACTCATCAGCCGTTTATATTTGTCAGTTTTGGTAAATCCTTAATATTAAATTCGTGCACAAAGATATAAAAAATACATTAGACCAAGACCCATTTTAAACCTTTTTTGCTATTTTTGCATACTGCATTATGGATAAGCTGATACTCATTGTCAATGACGACGGATGGCAGGCGCAGGGAATAAAAGTACTGTCGCGCATAGCATCGGACATCGGACAGGTCGTTGTCGTGGCACCCGACCAAGGCCGTTCTGGAGCCGCATGCGGCATAACGCCAGGCACACCTGTCATCGTAGAGAAAATCCCTGCCACGCAAGCACACGGACAGGGCTACGGTCCCGACGTCACCGTATACAGCTGCACCGGCACGCCGGTCGACTGCGTGAAGATAGCTCTCGAAAAGATCCTTCCACACACGCCGGACATGGTGCTCAGCGGCATTAACCATGGAGACAATGCCTCAATATCTCTCTTTTACAGCGGAACCGTAGGGGCCGTCGTAGAAGCGTGTCTGAAAGGAATTCCATCCATAGCGTTCAGCCTGCGCACACATAGCAGGCAGTGCGACTTTACGCCATACGAACACGTCATACGCCATTGGACGGAAAAGGTAGCCGCCCAAGGCCTCCCTCCTGGCACATGTCTCAACATTAACTTCCCAGAGGTAAGCGAATTAAAAGGAACCAGCATCTGTCGCATGGCCAGGGGAAAATGGCATACCGAATGGGTCGAGGCAGATACCAGGACACCAAACGTAGAGTGCACGACCGGCGACACACAGGCATATACCCTGTCCGGAACATTCGTCAACCTGGAGCCGGAAGCACAAGACACAGACTATTGGGCATTGGACCATGGCATGGCCTCCGTCACACCCCTCAAACCAGACATGACCGACTATGCGGTACTATCTCATTGCAGGTGAAGCCAGCGGCGACCTACACGCAACCCGTCTGATACGGCAGCTCAGGATTCAGGACACACAGGCACAGATCAAGTACCACTACCATCCCGAACTTGCATACATGGGCTACATCGCAGTAGCTACACACATCTGCAAGATCCTGCGCGGACTTGACTCGTGCAAGCAGGAAATCCTCAGCTGGAAACCTGACTGCGTCATACTCATAGACTATCCGGGCTTCAACCTCAAGATTGCCGGTTTCGTCCGCAAGGACACCGACATACCTGTCATCTATTACATTTCCCCCAAGATCTGGGCATGGAAAGAAAGACGCTTGGCAGAAATCCGGCGCAACATAACGGCGATACTGTCCATCCTGCCGTTCGAGGTCGAATGGTATGCACAACGCAGCGACTGCACGGTACACTATGTAGGAAACCCGTCAGCCGAGGAAATCCGGAACTACCTTGCAGGCAACCCGACAGACCACGCGGCCTTCCGCAGACGGCACGAGCTGGACCGGAGGCCCGTCATCGCAATCCTGCCAGGCAGCAGGGAACAGGAAATCAGGCAGAACCTTGAATACATGATACAGGCTGCCATGCAATACTCCACGCAATACCAGATAGTACTGGCAGCAGCACCGACGGCAGACACGGCACAAATACGCAGGATAGCAGGACAGCGACCTGTACACATAGTCCAAGGAGACACATACCGGATACTGCAGCACTCAGCGGCAGCACTCGTGACGAGCGGCACCGCCACCCTGGAAACAGCACTGCTGGGAGTGCCGCAGGTCGTCTGCTACCGTACCGGCCACCCCCACATATCCAGTATGCTACGACCTCTCGTGCTGAAGATACCGTACGTATCCCTCGTAAACCTCATAGCGGGGAGAGAACTCGTCACGGAACTGATAGCCACAGATACCACCACACACAACATAGCACGTGAACTGGGCAGGTTGCTGCCCGGTGGGGACAAACTGGCAGAGATCCAGGCAGGATACCTTGAGATAAAGGAAAAACTGGGACGGCACGACACGGCTGCAAATGCAGCGCGACATATAATTTCGATGGTTCAAATGGCATAAAAACAGATATCAAGGCCCTGTTTTTGTCATTTTTTCCTATCTTTGCACCAGACAAATACAAAAAAGACACAGACATGAGGAATATATTAGCCACCATCCTTGCCGGCATCCTTTTACTGGCAACCGCCGGTTGCTCCAAGGAAAAGTACGACCTGCTGCCGGGAGAGGTACAGCTGAAGAGCACCGTATATGACAATGACGACCGCATGTCCTACGACGCTCAGACCGTATGGCACGCCGTAGTCATAAAGGCACAGCATGACTTCGAGTTTGAGAACTTCGATTACGAGAAGACAGAAGGAATCATCCGCAAGACCTACGACAGCCCCGCGGAAGCGGAGGAAGCCTTCGTACTCTGCGTAGAAAAGTGCCTCAACGATGTCCGAGACGTCCTTGACGACAAAGGGGGAAGAAAATACGAAAAGACACTGTCCGAGATAATCGCGGCCCAGCCACGGGCGACATCAGAATACGTATGGTGCAGCGCCACGGACGAGTTTACGACACTCAAGTTTGTCGTGGAGCCCTCTCTGGAGCCTGCTCAGGAGCCTGTCCTGGAAGAATAGTCTGGCGTTCCGGCCAGTTGACCAGGTATACGCGCCTGGTTGCTCGAGTAATGGCAGTATAGAGCCAACGGATGTAATTCTCCCCTGCCATGTCGTCACTCATATACCCCTGATCTATATACACGTCCTCCCACTGTCCGCCCTGCGCCTTGTGGCAAGTAACGGCATAGGCATATTTTATCTGCAAGGCGGTATAGTACGGATTCCTTTTCACAGCCATTGCCAGATCACGCTTGTTGTGTATTTCAGGATAATCCTCACAGACACGCTCGTACAACGCCTTTTGCTGAGACTGAGTCAGAGCCGGAGCATCGGCATGCAGCGTGTCCAGGACGACTACGGTTTCCAGTTCATCGCCACAGTCCCCATCCACATGGTCTGTCAGCCTCAGCGTCACGTCTGCAAATCTGAATCCGTACAGCTCACGGAAATTGCGAGCCCTTTTCACGACAGCCATCTCTCCATTGGCAATCAGTCCAAGTCCCTTCTTTTCCCCCGTTTCATCGGCAGGTTGCTCAGGCACGACATACTTGTTCTTGGCAACCATCACCATGTCACCGCCTGTCAGTTCCTCGTCATAGTACAAGATACGGTTTCGCACGCCCTCATTATACATGTTGGCACGCTTGTTGCTCCGCGTAATGATTATCGTCCCCTCCTGTCCGCAACGGCTGTAGCTCTCTTCAAGGGCATCCGTCAGTTCACTGCCCGGCACGGCTACGACATCAGGAAATCCGACATACATCTTGGGCAATGATGACGGTTGCGACAGATATCTCCGCAGGCTCGTGGCATTCCATAATATACCGGAATCTACAGCCTGGCGCACGACCTCCGTCAGCTCCTGGCAAATGACATTCAGGCCATATCCGGACAGGTTTCGGACCGACAACGCAAGACTCTCTCCCTCCCCTACAGGTGGCAGCTGGGCACTGTCGCCTATCAGCATCATCCTGCAACCCTCCATGCTATATACAAACTGAATCAGGTCGTCCAACAGCCTTCCGTCACCGAATATGCTGCCGGAAAAACCGTCATTGGAGATCATCGATGCCTCGTCTACGATATACAACGTGTCCGGTTGCATGTTGGGAACAATATCATACACATCCTGCCCGAACACCTTCTGACGATATATCCTGCGGTGTATCGTCGATGCAGGAGCCCCCGAATATGCCGCCATCACCTTGGCTGCACGACCAGTCGGGGCCAGCAGGCAGAAACGTTGCCCCAACTGCTGCAGGGTACGCACCAGCGCCCCCACCAGGCTGGTCTTTCCCGTTCCTGCATAACCCTTCAGCAGAAATATACCGTCCCCGTCCCTTGACAGCAGGAAACGGCATGACGTTTCCATTACACATTCCTGCTCCGGAGTAGGTATATGCCCGAAATTATCTCGGACGAGAGACATCAAATCATTCGTAATCATTAATATTTTGCAAAAAAAACTCCGAATGACAGGATTATTGATTTCTTTTTATTACTTTTGCGATGCGAATGTACAAAAATAAAACGAAATAAGAGACATGAAAAAGAAAATTAATGTATTGCTCGGCATCTGCGCCCTGCTTTTGCTGTTTATATGCTGGCGCAGCATTCAGGATGACCAGGATTTCAATGCGACCGTCGAGGCACGTGAGGCTGTAGTCAAGGAGCGTCTTCTGCTGATACGCGATGCAGAGGAAGCCTACAAACAGCAAAGTTCCGAGGGAGAGTACTGCTCTGACTGGAACGTACTGATCAATTTCATCAAGACAGGCAAGCTGCCTCTCGTCATCAAGGAAGGAGTGCTGAGCGACGCACAGATGGAAAAAGGCCTGACGGAGTCCAAGGCCGCAGCTATCGTACGCAGCGGAAACCAGGCAGAAATCGCAGCCAACGGCCTGCAGGGCTTCAGGCGCGACACCATCTGGACATCGCTGTATGACAGCCTGTATGCCAAGAGGGGCATCACATTGGCTACCATCGACTCACTGCGCTACATACCTTTCGCCGAGGGAGACACCTTCGAGATTGTCGCAATTCCCAACACTACAAAGAGCGGTGCCATTATACAAGTAATGGAGTGTAACGCACCGTTCTCGAGCTACCTCAAGGGACTTGGCAAACGTGGAGAGCGCATGATATACAACCGCACTGAAGAAGCCGAGGAAAAGGGTGCATTCCCCGGACTGCGTATCGGCGAGGCAGGCAATGGCTGGAACAACAATGCCGGTAACTGGGAATAAGTCACTTCTAAGCTATAGTCTATCCATCCGCCATCATGCGGATGGATTTTCTTTTTATGTCCGCAGCACAGGCAGCGGCACGGAAATCCTGCACGAGGACATCAGGCAGCAAGACGGAGAGGAAGCACACGTCACCCTGGAGCGCGGCCTGTGCAGCAAGCGTATAGCCATACACGGATACGAACGCGTCAACCTGCTCGTAGCCACCCCGTCTACACGCCTGCCACTGGACGAATTCCGCCGCGACGACATGCTGGCAGTGTACCGCACAGCCTTCCACGGCACGACGGCGAAGCGCGAGGACATGAGGTTTCAGGTTCTCCCCTCCCTCGAAGTCGTAGAACTCTTCACACTCTCACCACAAATCGAGGACACACTGCACCGGCACTACCCCAGTGCCGTGATACAGGGACTGTACGGGACCGTACTGCAACATATCTCGGAGATACAACAGGGAAGCACCGAGCCGCTCAGCTTCCATGCCATACCGCTGGAGGACCAGATCCTGATCGTACAATTACGTCAGGGACGCCTGATATACGCCAACACATTCCAGGCAACCCTCCCGGAAGACCAGCTCTACTTCATCCTATACATCTGGAAACTGTTTGAGCTTGACGTACACCATGACACATGTACCCTATACAATGCCCCTAAGGAACTGCTGTCACTCACCCGTGACTTCATCGTAAACGTACGTAGCAATACCATGGTACTGTAGCATACACCCCATATCCGGAATGAGAGTCATCACAGGAAAATACAAAGGACGTCACTTCGATGTACCCCGCACGTTCAAGGCACGCCCCACCACAGACTTTGCCAAGGAAAACCTTTTCAACGTACTCAACGGATACATAGACTGGAGCGACAGCCCCAAGGCACTGGACCTGTTTGCCGGCACAGGGAGCATCACGCTGGAACTGCTGTCACGAGGATGCACACGCGTAGTCAGCATCGAGAAGGATCCGCTGCACTGCCGTTTCATCCAAGGCTTCCTCGACAAGCTGCAAGAGACCAATGCAACAGTAGTCAGGGGAGACGTATTCAAATACATCAGCACTTGCAGGGACCGGTTTGACATAATCTTTGCCGACCCCCCATACATCCTGAAGGAAATCCCCCAGCTGCCAGACATGATACTGGCACGACAGATGCTTGCCCCTGAAGGTCTCCTTGTCGTCGAGCACGGCAAGGATCACGATTTCGCCAACCATCCCCGTTTCATCGGACACCGTGCCTACGGAAGCGTCAATTTCAGCTTCTTCCGGTAGCAGGGCAGCCTGTCGCCACACTATCTGCCTACATCCTGCCGCCCCATCCTCCGGGACCGCCTGAGAAACGGCGAGAGTCAGAACCTCTGTTGCCGCCGTTGGCAGGAAGGTCCCCCTGTCTGATGTCAGGCCTGTCACCAGGCCTGCGCATGGCATCCCTGGCCTCACGGTTGCCGACCAGGTTCAGGCGATAGATTACGTGGAACATCGCATACGAATTGATTGCATTCGTCTCAGTATCGCTGCGCACGGTTGCACTGATGCTTCTCGATATGTTGCTGCGCTGACGCAGTATGTCAAACCATTGCGCGCTCAGCGTCAGCCTCTTGCTCTTTAGCAATGTCTGCGACAGCTGTGCGTTCCAGATGACCTCCGTCGTATTCATAGTCGCGTCGTCATACCCACGACGGTATTGCGGCCCGCAGTCCATCGTCAGCTGTGTACCCCATGGCGCAGTGATGGTCATGTTGCCTCCATAGCTAATCTTCCAGGTGTCATAGTTATTTCCACTATTATGGCTGTTGCTCGAATGCTGGTAGTCGAAACTGCCGTTGACGCCCAGCTGTACGGACCCCTCAGTTCCCCACTCCGTACGATACTCTATCTTGAGGCTCTGACCTACGTTTACCGTCTTGGTGACCGAGTTCAGGAGTATTCCGTTCCTGTCGGCATAGTCAAACAGGACAGCCATGTCCTGCGTCGTTGTTGGCAGGGAATGTGTCTGTCCGTCAGCATAGGCCCTGTCCATCAAGTCTGCCACATCCTGCTTGTCACTGGTGACACCGGTGGCGCGATTGTAGGAAATCCTGGCATCAGTACCGATATTCCAATTCTTTGCCTTGCCCACTGCCGTGTTGAACATGAATGCAGCCCAGGCATTCCAGTTGCCGTCGATATTCATCGGCCTGCTGTACCTGTTTCCCGTAGTCCGGTCATATATGCTGGCCGTAGTGGTGCTGCGGCTGGTCTGGCTGAAGTTTACGTTTGTGCTGAATCCCATCTGCCTGTCCGTATTATATGTATTGTAGAACAGGTTGAAGCGATTGTTCCAGCTACTGTTCAGACCGGGATTGCCTATGCTTACGTTTTGCGGATTGGTATTGTCGATTATTTCCAGCATATTCGTCATCGAAGGCTGGCTCATACGTCCATTGTACCTTATGTTCAACTGGCTCGTCTGGCTTATCTTGTACCTGAGGTTTACACGCGGAGCCCAGTTGAATACGCTGCGGTGTACACGCCTCACGTCACCACTCTTCTCGTAATCAAGGTCCGTCGACTGTGGCTGCAGCGATATTCCGGCATTCAGGCGCAAGGTCCTGCCGTCACCGAACTTGCGGTTATAGCGAAACATTACCTGGGCATCATGGTTATACTCGTTGTATGTGGCATACTGCGAGTTCCGTGCATCCATTATCAGCTGCAGGACATCCACCCCCGGCACTATGCCCAGATACCGTTGCTCCTCAGTCAGGCTCTCAAGCTCACCCCTGTCCACATACTCCTGCAACAGGTCATGCAGGCTGTACATACGCTTGTCCGTGTTGGAATACCTGTATTGGAACTGATAGCTGGTCTGCAGGCTCAGGCTTTTTGTCAACGGCTCCGTATAGCTGAATTTCGTGTTCAGGTTCCAGCTTGTACTGGGCTGTAGCGTGAGACGGTCAGTATAAGTCTCCGTATCAGTCTTGTAATACCTGACCAACGATTCGTCCCATCTCTTGCTCTGTGTATTCTGATATAGCCCTGTTATATTCAGCGTCACGTTACGCCCCGGCTTGCCCAGCCGCCTGTTTAGCTGCAAGTCAGCATCTACAGAATTTGTATACGAGTCCGAAAGACCCGTCCTCAGGCTGCTGTTTACCAGTATGTCCTTGTATCTCAGTTCACCCTCATCATCCCTCTCATCATACTCCGTCAAAGGATCCTTCATCCCCGCCTTATATGGATCGGCATCAAAAGTCACGGCCTCGGATACGCTGTTGCCGTTGCTCTGTGAATGAGAGAAATCAGGCCTGAACATAATATTCGTCATCGAATCAGGTTGCCACTCCAGACGGAAATTGGCATCCAGGCTCCAGTTCTTGGAAAGCCCGTCAGACAAGGAGTTACTCCACGTACTGGTACCGCCACCCATGAAACTCTCACTGTTAGTGCGGCTCACACTCTCGGCACTGGTACGCTTGAAACGCGCATTGCCCACCATCTTCAGCATGCCTGCACTATATTCCTTGCGACCGTTTTCCCAGACAAAGTTGAGGCCCAGCATCTGGCTGCTCACCACACCGCTGCTGCCACGGCCGCCGCGACCACCCCAGCCGCCCGGCATCCCGGCGTCGTTAATGTTGTTGGCACTGCCTATGACACTGAACTGCGAATGGTCACGGAAACGGTTCACGTTAGCCTTCACGCTATAGCGGTCCCTCGTACCGTAAGCCCCGTCCAGGTTTATCAGCCACCCCTCCTTCATCTCCTTCTTGACCGTCAGGTCCAGTACCGTCTCCTCCTCACCGTCGTCAATACCCGTAATCCTGCTATAGTCGCTCTTCTTGTCATACGCCTTGATCTTTTTTATCATCTTTGTCGGTAGGTTCTTCATGGATATCTTGGTATCGTTTCCGAAGAACTCCTTGCCGTCCACCATTATCTTCTTCACCTCCTTGCCGTTGATCGTAATCTTGCCGTCGTCGTCAATCTCGGCACCAGGCAGTTTCTTGACCAGATCCTCCAGGGCAGAGCCCTCCGGCAGCCTGTAGGCATCGGCATTGTAGACAAACGTGTCAGCCTTCATTTCCACCTGTGCCAGATGAGCTACCACATTTGCCTCCTTCAACATCTTGGCATCGTCCGCAAGAGCTATCACCCCCGCATGATACATCTTGCCTCCCTTCGCAATGGTGATGTTGCGGAAAGTCGTCGCATACCCGATGTACGACACCTTCAGTATATAGCTGCCAGCCCCAACTCCAGGAATGGCAAACGTCCCGTCGGCAGCAGCCGCCGCACCGCTCACCCTTACGCTGTCACCTACACTCAGCAACACGGCCGTGGCACCCGGCAACACGTCACCCGTGGCCTTCTCCACGACCTTGCCCGTCACACCTGTTTTCTGCGCCGCAGCCGTGGCAAAGGCACCAAGCAAGGCAATTGCAAACAAAAAAACACGCATATAGTCAGAATTGTGATACTGACATATGACAACCCATACCCGCCAAGGTTTAATCCACTCCCCTCAGTTCTCTCTGTAATAATCCAGCATCTGCTCTATTTCCTGCACGCTGCAAGTCTCGTTTATACGAATGTCGCCGACATCCCCCAGCAAGGTAAAATTGACCGCCTCGCCTATATTCTTCTTGTCATGCTTCATGAAACCCGTCAGCCGGTCATAGTGCCTGCATTCAAAATAAAACTTCCCATAGTGCTCACGCACATACTCCTCCACCTGGTGGAACACCACGCCTGGAAATCCACACCTCACCACACACAGATACAGCTCCATGACCAGTCCCCATGCTACGGCATACCCGTGCAGTACGGTGCGCCCCTCCTGCATTGCCAGGCTCTCTATGGCATGACCCGCCGTATGCCCCAGGTTCAGAGCCTTGCGAATGCCACGCTCCGTAGGATCCTCCTCCACTATTCGCTCCTTCACCGCCACGCTGCGACCCACCATACGCACCAGACCTTGCCGCGCAGCAGCATCGCCAGAGCGTACGACCGTAGGATCAAAGGCAAGCAACTCGTACAAATGCTCCCTGCAGTCCAGAAGCCCGTGCTTCAGCATCTCGGCATATCCCGACAGCAAGTTCCTGTCGTCCAGCGTGCCCAGGAAGTCACTCGCCAGCAAGACACGCTCGCTGCAATTGAACACCCCTATCTCATTCTTCAGTCCGCCGAAGTTGATACCCGTCTTGCCACCTACCGAGGCATCCACCTGTGCAAGCAGCGTCGTAGGGATGTTTATGAACTTTATGCCCCGTTTGAACGTGCTTGCCGCAAATCCACCCAGGTCAGTAACCATACCGCCCCCCAGGTTCACCAGCAGCGAATGGCGTGTGGCACCGCCATGCTGCAGCGACTCCCACACATGCATCAGCGACTCCGTCGTCTTGTTCTCATCCGTATCACCGATGGTTATCATACACGCATCCCTCATTACCGGCATGTCAGCCAGCAATGGCCAGCACACCTGCAACGTAGTAGAGTCCGTCAGGCAGAACAACCTGTCAAAGCCTGCTGCCGACAAAGCCTCAGTCACACTTTCCCGAAGCTCCCTGACCATAACAACCTGCTGTTTCATCATTCCATTACCGTAATCTCCGCACCACGATAATAATGATGCAGAATATCCAAATATGAATAACCCTTCCGTCCCATGACGGCAGCCCCTATCTGGCACATCCCCACGCCATGCCCCCATCCGCGTCCGTGCAGGACAAAGCCGTCGGCAGACTCCTGGATGTCAAAGGCACTCGACAGCAGGTGCGTCTTGCTCAGCGCCCTGCGTATCTCCAGCTCCTTCCCTATCGTAACCGTACGCAGCGAGCCGCATATCCTCAGCTTGCTGATATGATACCCCGGGCCGCGCTCCACCACCTCCAGGCGTAGTATCTCGCCAAAGTCAATCTTCAGCCTCTCCAGCAGCAAGTCATGCAATTCACGGCGCGACACCTTCGCATCCCATCTGTAGAAGTCCTTCGTTTCCCTGTCATAGTCATTCAGTATCTCGCCCAGCACCTCAGCGTCGTCAGTATTGCAATACGGATCCACCACACTTTGCAGATAAGGCTTGGTGACATTCTCCCAGGCATACCTGAACTCCTCCGTACGCCCTCCGCAACACTTGCTGAACCGCGCGTCACAAATCTCCCCCTCATACGTCAGGACCTGTCCCCGCGTAGCCTCCACCGCCTCCCTCACCGTGGGCAGAGCGACCCGCGTAACCCCCTGATACCTCTGGCAATGATCGTCGGCACACACGTCAAATATCGTATGATCCTCACGGTCATGCCAACGAATGATCTCGTCATCCGTCTTCGTAAAGGCAAAGAAAGCCGGCGAATCCTCCCCTATATGCCTGCGCCTCTCTATCTGCGCATACAGCCAGCTCCTCGATATCACGGCCGATGCCTTCAGGAACTCAAGTTTGCATGACGCATTCATCTCACTCGATATGACACTTACCAGATAATCCTCTACCGGCAATACGTTTACCGCCACTATCCTGTCCTCGTCCACCATCAGCCTCAGCCTGCCTTCAAACGTCTGCGACTCCTTCCTCTCCCAGTGGAACTTCACCCCTATCGTCACGCCATGCAGGCAGAAAGTCGCACCCTCCGCCACCGGACTGAACGTCAGCTCACGATACAACTGTCCCCTCCATCTCAGCGAGCCGTCCTCAAGCACCACCTGCTCGTTGCCCGTGACATCCATACCCTTGGCCGTATAGACCCCGTTCACCGTAAAGTCTATCACCCCGCCGCTCATTATGCCCACCGACACCTCATGCACGCCGTCCGCCATTCCCTCCCGGCACACGTCCACCCCCTCGTCATCCACGGTTCCGTCATCAGCCAAGCCATCACCCGACACACGCCGTATCACAGGCTCCAGCTCCTCCCACGACATGGACACCTCCCTCAAAATCTCCGCCGCGCGCCCCGCAGTCATAGCCCTGAAGTCCTGCTCACGCGGAGTTATCAGCAAACCGCACATATCCAGCGCCCCCGGCGATACCAGGCAACCGTTCTCCACGTCATGATAGCAATCCGGACGATGCTTCCTCCGAGGGAAAATCAACGTCACTATCTCATCCCCGCGCTCCGCACCGCAGTCCTGACGCCACGACACCAGGTTCATCCGAGGCTCATCCTCACCCTCCGCCACAGGCAACGCCCTGTATATACGCTGGCACAAGATACTGTCAGGCTCCGTAGGCAGCGAACGTATCACGAACACCGGACACACATAGCCCTCCAGGACAAACAAGCCACACCTCTCGCTCGTATTTCCAGACTCTTGCATCGTAGCAGCCTGAATGCCCGTCACAGGATATATCCTGCGCAGCCGGCTCTCATACGACTTCCAGTCACGCTCCAGCGGCACCACGCCCCTGCTGCCTGACTGCAGATGCATATGGTCAGGACACGAAGCCCCGCACACAGGCCCGTTGTAGAACACTATCTGGTCACGCAAGTTCCATGCCAGGTCACGCATCATCCCGAAATGACTCCATATACTCTGCCTCACATGGCGGCGCGCAGGAATCGTAAAATGCCTTGGCAGGATAGGAAACGGGTTCACCAGTATCTGATAATGCTTGCCCGTCATCAGCGCATGCTGCTCGGCAGGACGATTTGCGTCACACAGAAAACACGGACGCTTCGCAATCACATCCCTCTCTATACTCGCCCCCGTCGACACCATACGCGCAGGATTCCACTGGCACGCCAGCCGGACCTCACGCACCACGTCACCATCCCCGTCCACGCTCTCCAGCGTCAGTTCACGCGTCTGCACCCCCCTCAGTTCCTCATATCTCCTTGCCGCGTCATCCCAGCCCTCCAGCTCGCTCTCGAAGAAAGCATCCACCTCCTCGGCAGACACCCTGCGCTGCCACGACTCGTTCAGCCGGCGCCTCGCCCTTATCTCCGACGTACGCAGCTGATCCTTGTACAGATTGTTACGGTTAATCCTCTCCTGGCTCAGTGCCGCATCACTGTTGCCCTCCCACCTGCGGCACAGGTACAGCTCGTCATATATACGCCCTATACGGAACCTGCGGCTTATCATCAGCCCCAGCGCATAGTCCTCCCCGTACGAAGTATTCGGGATCTCAATCTCCCTCAGCACCCTCGTCGAGAAAGCACGCGGAGCCCCCAGACCGTTAATGCGCAGCGCATTGTTACGCCCGTTCTGCGCCGTCCATTCCCTATGGTCTATCAACCCCGGAGGCAAAGTCTCCAAGTCAAAGTTACACATACGGTACGACCCTATCACCATAGCAGCATTCTCCTCATGGAACTTGTCCACGATACGCTGCAGCGTGTCACTGCCGCTATACATGTCGTCACTGTCCAGCTGCACCACGAACCTCCCCACACGTCCGTCATGCACCGCCAGGTTCCAGCACCCCCCGATGCCCAGGTCGTCACGGTCCGGGACAATATGTATTACACGCCCGTCCTTGCCATACCTCCCTATTACCTCACTCGTGCCGTCCGTACTGCCATTGTCCACCACTATCAGGTTAAACTCAAAATCCGTCCTCTGCGCCAGGACGCTCTCTATGGCATCCCCTATCGTCCTCACCCTGTCCCGCACCGGTATTACCACCGTAGCCTCCACCGCAAAGTCCTCCCTCCTGCCGAAGTCCACCACATCCAGTTCACTCGGATGCAGATACGCATTTATTGCCCTCAGGTGGCGCGTCGCCGCACGCTCCATCTCCACCTGACGCGCACGGTTACGCGGATCCACATAGTCAAACTGCTTCTGCCCCGACAGCCTCGTGTCATGCTCCACCTCAGTGTACAGGAACTCACTCACATGCACCGGCAGGCACATACGGCTCGCAAACAAGCGCAAGTCATACAGCGCCGCCCACCTGTACCTGTGCCCCGTCTCCTCAGCATACCGCTTCAGCACATCCGTCCTCAGCAGCCACACACTCCCCATCTGGAAGTCATCCCTTATGCTCCCCTCCTGACAGTCAATCAGCGGCATCGCCATGCGCTTCCCCTCAGGCGTCACCACATAATGGTCCGCATACCCCAGTACCGCCCCGTTGTCATCCATCACCTCCAGCATACGCTCCAAGGCATGGTACCCCAGACGCAGCACATCATATTTCGTATATATCAGCGAATACTCCGCCTCGGCCAGTCCCGCCATCTCCCTTATCATGCCAGTACTGCCCATGTCACCCGACACATGATACACACCACCCACTACAGGCTCCTCCCTCAACGCCCTCTCCGTCTCACCCCCCTGAGCCACGTCCAGCCACGCAATAAAACAATCAATACGTCTCATCAGCACAAAACAAATAATCTGACTACAAATTTACAAAAAAATAAACACACCACACCGAAAAGTCACCACAAAAACCTAAATTTGCAACATGCACATCCACATCTACAACCCCGAGAACGACATGGCCCTCGCCAACGGCACCCCCGGCTACACCCCGCCCGCCAACATCATCGCCTACCGGCAAGCCCGGTGGGACCTTCCCCGCCAATGGGCGGCCCCCGGCGACATCGTCTGGGACCACCACACCCCATACCACATGCTACACATCCCCCCAGGCACAGACGTCCGCCTCGCCCCTTGGG